>SLQM01000186.1 GCA_007131435.1 Syntrophomonadaceae bacterium | reverse complement strand
GGGAATGCCTTCTTCGTTCCAGCCTCTTAGTTCGTAGTATTCTGCCAGCATTTTACCCAGGTGCGGCAGGCTGCCGGCCGCTGCCCCTTCTTTGCGGTCATGGGTCAACAGGCGCGGTGATAAGGTATCGTCTTTGCGGCTGATGCCCAGGCGGTTGTTGATCAGGCGTTTCAGGTTAAAGAGCCTTTCGCCGGCCTCGAAGAGGTCGTCGCGGTCAAATTCCCAGCCTGTGGCCAGGGCTACCCACCGGGCGATATGTTCAGGGGTCACGTGGCCGCGGATCAAGAACTTGCAGAGACCCAGGGCGTTAAAGGTGTTCATCAGGTCCTGCATCGTTTTGGCCAGCAGCGCTTTTGAGTCTGTGCCGTGGTGGTCGAAGTCATCGGTCAGGCCGATTATTGAGCCGGGGAAGGCCCGGTTTTCAACAAAGTAGGTTAAACCCTCCAGGTGACAGGCTCCCCGGTTGCCGGTGGCATAGACTACGGCCATGCTGGTAAAGGCGCGGGGGTCGTGGAAGGCCATTTCCAGGCCCTTGGTTTCAATGATATACTCTTCAGCCGGGGGCCCGAAATGTTTTGCCGCTTCCCTGGATCCGCGGGCTAAAACTGCCCCTAGGCCCTGCAGGTTGCCGATCTGCTGAACCAGTTCAACTATCGCTTCCCCGTTGCCCCAGTTCAGCTTCAAACCTCCTGAATCCAAATCGTCAATCAGCCCGTTTTCGTAGAGCTCGATGGCCAGGGCCACGACCGCTGCCGTAGAGATGGTATCCAAACCCAGGCGGTTGCAGAGGTCGTTGGCCGCGATGATGTAGGCAGGGTCGTCGTTTAAGCAGAGCGCTCCGAATCCGGCAGCGGTCTCATATTCAGGGCCGTGGGCAACACTGCCCCTGTAGGGCCCGACTGTTACCTTCATGTCTTTGCCGCAGCGGATGGGGCAGCCGAAACAGGCATAATGCTTGACCCGGTATTCTTCGGCCATGGCAATGCCTGAGGTTTTTGCCGCTCCTTCTTCCCAGGAGCCCATGGTCCAGTTGCGAATCGGCAGGTCGCCCAGTTTCTCTACGACGGGAACACCGCCTGCTGTGCCAAAGTCTGTCAGCCCCTTTGCCTTCTCGCGGATCATGGGGGTGACTTCTTTTCTTGCTTCTAACAGCCCTTCGGGGTCAGATACTGCCGGCAGTTTATCTGACTTCTTAACAACTATCGCTTTCAGGTTTTTCGCCCCGAAGATTGCCCCCAAGCCGCAGCGCCCTGCAGCCCTGGCATCGTGGCCGTCAATCATGATCGAAGATATTAGCGATCCCTTCTCGCCGGCGGGGCCGATGGCAGCCGCCCTGATATTGTCGCCCAGCTCTTCCTGCAGCTCTTCGGAGGTGGCATAGATATCCTTGCCCCAGAGGTGTGAGGCATCTTTAAAGCTGATGCCTTCTTCATTCAGGTAGAGGTAAGTAGGTTTCTCTGCGCAGCCGGTGATGATCAGGCCGTCAATGCCACAGCTTCTCATAACAGCTGGCCAGTTGCCGCCCACCGTGGCTTCGGCCCAGGCACCGGTGGCCGGTGATAAAGCGCAAAACGAAGCCTTGCAGGCCGTTGGTACCCGGAAACCGGTTAGAAGCCCGGCTATGATTATTAGCGGCGCTTCTTCATCCAAAGGATCAATCTTATGATACTCACGATCGTAAAAGATCTTTGCAGCAAGGCCGCTGCCGCCAAGGTACTGGCGCCACTGGTCTGCTTCAATTTCCAGGGTTTTTACTTCGCCAGTGCCCAGGTTTATTTCTAGAATTGTCCCGTTTTTACCAACCATGTTTTAGCTCCTTTTATTATGGATAACTTCTAACAGAAATACCTTGGCACCTATTTCTATTTAACTATTAACAGGGCCGGAAAAACTAAAGGGTCTTCAGGGTTTTTTCCAGGCATTCCATGACGGTATCAATTTGTTCCATCGAGATGATTGCAGGTGGTTCAATCCTGATTACCCTGGCATTGTTCAGGGTTCCACCCACCAGGACGCGCTGGTCAAAGAGACCCTTGGCCAGTTCGAAACCGACTTCATCTGTCGGGAATTCCATACCGATCAAGAGACCACGCCCACGGACATCTTTTAACACGGGATATTTTTCTTTAAGCTGCATCAGCTTGTCCATGATATAATCGCCCTTTTCTGCCGCAGTTTTAGCAATATCCCATTCTACGGTATACTTGATAGCGGCAATTGCGGCCGAACAGCTTAAGGGGTTTCCTCCGAATGTAGGAGAACCTAAAATCCAGGGATTTTCTTTCATGTTCTCCCATAAGTGTTTGCGGGCAACAATTCCTGTTACGGGCATAACTCCGCCGCCAAATGCTTTACCCATGATTAAAATATCGGGAACAACATTTTCATGCTCCACTGCCCAGAGGGTTCCTGTGCGTCCCATTCCGGTCTGAATTTCATCGGTAATCATGCAAACTTCGTAGCGGTCACATATTTCACGTAAGGCGGTGAGGTACCCTTTCGGGGGTACAATAATTCCTGCCTCACCCTGGATCGGCTCAACAATTACTCCCGCCACCGACTCGCCCACTGCTACCAGGTTGCGAATTGCCTTTTCAATAGCTTCTGCGTCGGCATACTCAACGTGTTGGAATCCGGGGATCAGGGGCAGGTATGGCTGACGGTATGTGTTTTTCCCGGTTGCCGAAACAGCGCCCATTGATTTGCCGTGAAAAGCGTTGACTGTAGAAATAAAGCAGGTTTTCCCTGTAGCAAGCCTGGCCAGTTTCAGGGCCATTTCAACCGCTTCAGCACCACCGTTACAAACAAATGAATACTGGAGGTCGCCCGGGGTGATCATGGCAACCAGCTTAGAGAGATAGCCGCGCAGGGGTTCCACAAGTTCCTGGCTGTGTAAGGCGTAACGGTCAAGCTGCGCCTTAACAACTTCAATCACTTTAGGGTTTCTGTGTCCAAGCATATAGATGCCGTAACCGCCAAGGCAGTCTATAAATTCAACTCCATGTGTGTCACGGAATACTGCACCTTCATCTTCCCATTCTACAAAGGAATAATCTGTAGAGACTGACTTGCGAACGGAAAGAATGCCAGGGTTTACAAATTCGGTGTAGTTTTCCACAGAATCAGAAACTACCCGGTCTTTCTCCTCCTGTGTCAGCTCATCTTTTAAAATCAAATCAAGAATCCTTCCACTTTCGTTTATTACAGCCTGCTTATCCAACCTTATAACCTCCTTGAAATCAATAATATTTTTGGTTACTAATATTTGATGCAATTTGCATGCCAGCTCAATTGTCTTATAAAAAAGGGGAGAATAAGACTGGTTTGCGGCGATATAAGTATCAAGCGCTCTATATTAGGGGATGTACCTTCCCATAATTGATCAAATTCAGTCTTTAACCAGGCAGGGTTTGAGAATAAGCGGGATTAAATTTCTCATATTTAAGAAGTTTTAACCTTACAGGGTTTTTGTCTCTTGTGAATAATAATAACCGACAGTAGTTTATGTTTTGCTCACCTTGCAAAGTATTTACAAGAGCAAAGACAAAAGGTTATAATTTGCCTTGGCAAACCCCGGCAGTTGCATTATTCTTGAATATGCTTATAATGGGTAGAGTAAAAAAACGTTATCTGGCACAAAACGGTAACCATGTTGATTGATGTTATGGATTAACTTAAAGGAGATATAATGGCTAAGAACCTTGTTATAGTGGAATCACCGGCCAAGGCTAAAACCATAAATAAATACCTCGGGAAAAACTATACGGTAAAAGCTTCAATGGGTCACGTGCGTGACCTTGTCAAGAGTAAGCTTGGTGTTGATGTAGAGAACAACTTTACTCCCCAGTATGTAAATTCCCGCGAAAAAAGTAAGGTAATTAAAGAGCTGAGAGAAGCGGCCAAAAAAGCTGACCGGGTTATACTGGCCCTCGACCAGGACCGGGAAGGGGAGGCTATAGCCTGGCACGTCAGGGAACTGTTGAAAAAAGAAGTTAAGGACGATGACAATTTCAGCAGGGTGACCTACAACCAGATTACCAGACCGGCTATCGAAAAAGCTTTTGCCGAACCTGGCAGCATTGATATGGATAAAGTAAATGCCCAGCAGGCCAGAAGGGTCCTTGACCGCCTTGTCGGTTACCAGGTTAGCCCGTTATTATGGCGACGCATCCGTGGTGGTTCCAGTGCTGGCCGGGTTCAAACTGTTGCCCTGCGCCTGGTCTGCGAGCGTGAAAAAGAAATTAATAGCTTTAACCCGGAAACATACTGGGTCTTTGGCGCCCTGGTAGCCAAGAAAGTAAATCCGAAAGATCCTTTTGAGATTCGTCTGCACAGGGTAGATGGGAAAAAAGGAGAAATTTTTGATCCCGGACTGGCAGAAGAACTGGAGCAGGATTTAAAAGGCTGCAGCTTGATTGTTGACCAGGTTAAGCGAAAACAGGTAAAACGGCGCCCCAAACCGCCATTTATCACTTCCACTCTGCAACAGGCCGCTTCAAATGCATTCGGTTTTCAACCGAACCGGACCATGTCAATAGCGCAAAAACTCTATGAGGGTATTGACCTTGGAAGTGGTGAAGGCCCAATCGGTCTAATAACCTATATGCGTACCGATTCGGTTTACCTGGCGAAAGAGGCAATTGATGATACCCGCAGCTGTATTAAAAAAGAATACGGGGCAGATTATGTCCCGGGCAAACCTGTACATTATCGAAGCCGCGGTTCAGCCCAGGAGGCGCATGAAGCGATAAGGCCCACTGATATTAACAGGACTCCCGGTTCTCTGAAAGGTATTTTGCCGGAGCCGGAATGGAAACTTTACAGCCTGATCTGGAAAAGAACGATGGCCTGCCAGATGGAAGATGCCCGTATAGAGCAGGTTACGGTAAATATAAAGACTGACAGCAAGGCCCATGATTACCTTTTCAGGGCCGGCGCATCAGAAATATTGTTTCCGGGATATATGAAAGCCTGGGGCAAGGGTGTAGGGGAAGAGGAAGATGAAAAAGAATCATCCCTGCCTCCCTTAGAAGAGGGTGAAGCACTTGATCTTGAGGAATGGCAGCGGAACAAAAAAGAAACCCAACCGCCGAAACGTTTCAGCGAGGCAGCCTTGATTAAAGCCCTGGAGGAAAATGGTGTAGGTCGCCCTTCCACCTATGCGGCTATTATAACAACCCTTTATACCCGTGAATATATTGTTGCTGAAAACCGCAGTATCCGCCCCACCGATGCGGGGATGGAGGTAAACGATTTCCTGGTTGAAAGGCTGCCCCATCTTTTCGAGGTTGACTTTACCGCCCGCATGGAAGAGGAACTTGATGATGTTGAAGAAGGAAAAATGCACTGGACCGAGATGATGCGCCGCTTTTATGATCAACTGGAAAAGTGGATTGAACAAGCAAAATCAATGAAAATTGATGGCGATGAACTGCAGGCCCTGATGGACCTGGCCCAGGAAATTACTGATTTCAACCCTCCTGTAAAAAGGGGTAAAAAGACCTACTGTGATAAAACCTTTGTCCAGGAAATAAAGGAATGCCTTTTTTCCAACCAGGAAGTAACGGAAAGGCAGGTGCAACACTTAAGGCGTATTGTAGCCCGCTACAGCGAGCAGATTAAATCGCTTACGCCTGAAAAGATCAGCGAACTCGATCTTCAAGAGCTGATTGATAGTGAACTTGAAGCTAAGCAGCCAGCGGATGAGACCACGCATCTAAAACTCGCTATGCTTGAGAGTGTAGAGTTTGAGCCGCCGCGAAAGGTTGGGAAAAAGACTTTTAACGATGCAGATTTTGCCGGAAGCCTTCGCGAACAGGTTGAAAACGGACGCAGGTTAAGCGACAACCAGGTTAAATACTTAGACCGCCTGGTAAAAAAGTATGCAGCACAGATAAAAGATTTTGATCAAAAAGCAGAAGAAGCAGGCTTGATCAACGATGTAGAAGAAGATCACGAAAGCGGCCCCTTAATTGAGCTGCTTCAGCATGTAGAAACATTTAATGAGCCGACGAAAAGGGGTAACAGGACCTGGGATGATGGGCAGTTTGCTGATTCACTGAAAAAACAATTTGAAGCGCGCAAATCGCTGACGCCGCGTCAGAGGGATGCCCTGAAAAAAATGCTGGCCCGTTACCATGAACAAATTCCCTCTTACTATGATCGAAAGACAGAACTGGGCCTGCCCGAACCGAAGATCAAGAAAAAGGCCAAAAAGAGCAGTGGTAAATAGCTAAAGCGTTAGCGTGGTTTATTTTTCAGGTAATCCAGTGCAAAAAGTGCTGTTTCCATGCACAACCTTTTCTCTGCATTTGTAAATATGTCTTTTCCCATCATAGATTCTATTGTTTTAATTCGCTGATATACCGATTGTCTTGAAATGTATAATAGTTTTGCTGCGTCATTTTTATTGTAGTGGCAGTCACGCAGGGCTTTAAGTGTATCTATTAAAGCATCATCAGCTTCTAGACTTTCATTAACAATGGGCTTTAGATACTTCATAACAAACTTTTTCAGCGAGGCAGTTTTTTCCAAGGCCATTATTAGCTGGTAAACATGAAGATCATCATAGAACAGGATAGCGGGGTTGCCAAATATTTTTTGTATATACAGTGAATCTCTTGCCAGTTCATGGCTATCTCCAAGCCCGTCAATCCGGCTTGCTGTTTCACCAATACTGAAATATATTTTTTCCTTGATCTTAATAACAGAACTCGCAGATAAAACCTTAAGCGTTTCTGTTAGTGCTTCCTCCAACCTTTTCCCCCCTGTTTTATTATCCATTATATTAATTAATACACTGCTTAAAGCCTGTTTCTCTATTTGCGCCAGCATTTTAAACCCTTTTTGCTCAAGGATTGAACGCATAATTCCACTAACTCTTAGTATTTTTTCCATAGTTTTTTTCTCAGTGTCCTGAAT
>SLQM01000128.1 GCA_007131435.1 Syntrophomonadaceae bacterium | reverse complement strand
GAACAAACCAGTCGGGGCGAAAGAGCCTATGATATATATTCACGTTTATTAAAAGACAGGATTATTTTTCTGGGCAGTGCGATTGATGATCATGTTGCCAATTTAGTAGTAGCGCAAATGCTTTTCCTGGAATCGGAGGATCCGAAAAAGGATATAAACCTCTACATAAACTCACCCGGTGGGTCAGTTTATGCGGGGATGGCTATTTATGACACAATGCGCTATGTAAAACCGGCTATATCTACAATATGTGTGGGACTTGCTGCAAGCTTTGGTGCGGTTTTACTTGCAGCTGGCGAAAAGGGCAAACGCTTTGCCCTGCCTAATTCCAGGATAATGCTGCACCAGCCGGCAGGCGGCGCCCAGGGGCAGGCTGTGGATATTGAGATTCATGCCCGTGAAATCCTGAAAATTCGTGAAACTCTTAACCAGATACTTGCAGAGAGCACTGGACAATCAATTGAAACTATCGCCAAGGATACTGACAGGGATTTCTTCATGTCAGCTGAGGACTCTAAAAAATACGGCCTGATCGACGAAATTCTTGTTAACAGGATTTAAATACCTTATACGGAGATGAGGTGATTCTCCAAAATGTTTAAATTTAATGAAGAAAAAGGGCATTTAAAGTGTTCATTTTGCGGAAAGACGCAGGAGCAGGTAAGAAAACTTGTTGCCGGACCAGGCGTTTACATCTGTGATGAATGCATTGAGCTTTGCAATGAAATAATCGAAGAGGAAATCGGTGATGAAACAGAGTTTGGCTCTGTGGAGTTGCCCAATCCGAAAGATATAAAAGAGGTTTTAGACCAATATGTAATTGGTCAGGAAGATGCTAAGAAAAGCCTTTCTGTGGCTGTCTATAACCACTATAAGAGGGTGAATTCCAGCCAGAAGGTTGACGATGTAGAACTGCAAAAAAGCAATATTGCGCTAATCGGGCCCACAGGAGTTGGGAAAACTCTACTTGCACAAACTTTGGCCCGCATATTAAATGTGCCTTTTGCCATTGCCGATGCAACCTCGCTTACAGAAGCCGGCTACGTCGGTGAAGATGTGGAAAATATTCTCTTAAAACTGATCCAGGCTGCCGATTATGACCTGGAAAAAGCTGAAAAAGGGATTGTCTATATTGACGAGATAGATAAAATAGCCCGTAAAACTGATAATCCTTCAATTACCCGTGATGTATCGGGTGAAGGAGTTCAGCAGGCTTTGCTTAAAATACTCGAAGGTACTGTAGCCAGCGTTCCTCCCCAGGGTGGCCGCAAGCACCCGCACCAGGAATTCATGCAGATTGATACTACAGATATTCTCTTTATCTGCGGCGGCGCTTTTGACGGGCTGGAAAAAATTATTCAAAATCGTGTTGGCAGTAAAGGAATTGGATTTGGCGCCGAAGTTCTTTCACGTGAAGAGGGTAATGTCGGTGAAATACTGAAACAGATCCTGCCCCAGGATTTATTAAAGTATGGCTTAATTCCCGAATTTGTTGGCCGGATTCCAGTTATTGCCACTCTTGACCAGCTGGACAGTGACGCGTTCGTGAGAATCCTCAAAGAGCCGCGCAATGCCCTGATCAAGCAGTATCAAAAAATATTCGAGCTTGATGGTGTGGCACTGGAGTTTAAAGACAACTGCCTGGAGGCTATAGCCGAAGAAGCGATGAAAAGAAATACCGGGGCCAGGGGGTTGAGGGCTATTTTAGAAGAAACCCTGCTTGATGTAATGTTTGAGCTGCCTTCCCGCGATGATGTAGAAAGATGCATTGTCACAAGAGAAGTAGTTTTGAACAAAGAAGCGCCCATGCTGGCGACAAGAAACAAGCGGAAGAAGAAGGAAGAAAGCGCGTAAGCTTAGAAACCAAAGGTTTCTCTAAAAGGAAATAGAAAGCGAGAAGCGAATATCTTATACTAAGGAGCTTCTCGCTTTGGTTTTTAGCCGGAAAAAGGGGGCTATATTTATGTCTGAAAAAGAAAGATTATCAGTGCTTCCCCTAAGGGGTGTGTTGGTATTTCCGAATATGGTTTTGCACCTGGATGTAGGGCGCGAACGTTCGATATCCGCATTGGAAAAATCGATGATGGAAGATAACCGCATTCTGCTGGCCACCCAGAAAGATGCCAAGGTGGATGAACCTGAATTAAGTGATCTATACCAGGTCGGAACCGAAGCAAAGATAAAGCAGATGATCAAACTTCCAGGTGGCACGATCAGGGTTTTAGTTGAAGGCCTGAACAGGGCCCGGATTATTGAGCTGTTTTCCGGGGGAGATTTTCTGGAAGCAGATGCAGAAATATTAGAAGATGAAACGAAAAAAACTGCCGAGGTAGAAGCCCAGATGCGCAGCGTGATTGACCAGTTTGAACAGTATATTAAAACCAGCCGTAAGGTTCCGCCTGAAACCCTGTCGACTGTTTCTGACATCGATGAACCAGGCAGGTTTACGGATGTTATTGCCTCCCACCTCAGTATGAAAATCCAGCAAAAGCAGGAGATCCTGGAGGCAATCGAGCCGAAAGTTCGCCTGGAAAAGCTGGCTGAAATACTGGCCAGGGAGATAGAAATACTGGAAATTGAAAGAAAAATTAACCTCCGTGTGCGCAAGCAGATGGAAAAAACGCAGAAAGAGTATTACCTGCGGGAACAGATGAAAGCTATCCAGAATGAGCTTGGCGAGAAGGATGAACGGATGGCAGAAGCTGAAGAATATCGTGAAAAAATTGCAGAAGCAGTGTTGCCCGAAGAGGTTGAAGAAAAAGCGCTTAAAGAGGTCGAGCGTTTAGAGAAAATGCCTCCTGCCGCTGCAGAAGGAACAGTTATCAGGACTTATCTTGACTGGCTGCTTGAGCTGCCATGGTCTTTAGAGACTGCGGACCGCCTGGATCTTGATGTGGCCGAAGAGATTCTTGATGAGGATCATTACGGACTGCAAAAAGTAAAAGAGCGAATTATAGAGTATCTTGCTGTGCGCCAGTTGGCAGAAAAGTTAAAAGGGCCTATCCTCTGTTTAATCGGTCCGCCGGGTGTTGGCAAAACTTCACTGGCTAAGTCAGTAGCCCGGGCTTTAGAGCGTAACTTTGTCCGTATTTCACTTGGCGGGGTGCGGGATGAAGCTGAAATAAGGGGGCACCGTAGAACCTATATCGGGGCCCTGCCTGGAAGGATCATCCAGGGAATGAGACAGGCAAAATCCAAGAACCCGGTTTTCCTGATGGATGAAATAGATAAAATGTCCACAGACTTCAGGGGAGATCCTTCTGCAGCGCTGCTTGAAGTTCTTGACCCAGAGCAAAACAGCACATTCAGTGATCACTATATAGAGCTTCCTTATGACCTCTCACAGGTGATGTTCATCACCACCGGAAATACATCTTACAATATACCACAACCACTGCTCGATAGGATGGAGCTAATCCATATACCAGGGTACACCGAAGAAGATAAAGTTGAAATAGCCCGCCAATATTTAATTCCCAAGCAGCTAATAGAACATGGGCTTACCGAAAAAAACCTGGAAATTTCAGAAGGAACGGTCAGGCGTATAATTCGTGAATATACCCGTGAAGCCGGGGTGCGCAACCTGGAGCGCAGCATATCGGCCATCTGCCGTAAAGTTGCCAGGGAAGTAGTCAAGGACCGGGATAAATACATCAAACTGACCAGGCAGAACCTGCAGAAATATATGGGTATACCAAGGTATCGCTACGGCTCTGCAGAAAAACAGGACGAAATCGGCGTCGCAACGGGCCTGGCCTGGACCGAGAGCGGGGGAGACTTGCTATCAATTGAAATAACCCTGATGAAAGGTAAAGGGAAAATGACCCTTACCGGGCAGCTTGGTGATGTAATGCAGGAATCAGCTAAAGCTGCGATGAGCTACATCAGGTCAAGGGCTCAATCACTTGGGCTCGAGGAAGACTTTTACGAAGAAATTGATATTCATATTCACGTTCCTGAAGGAGCTATACCAAAAGACGGCCCCTCGGCCGGTATTGCCATGGCTACAGCCCTGGCTTCTGCATTGACCAGAAAACCGGTTAGGAACGATGTGACAATGACTGGTGAAATAACCTTGCGAGGCAGGGTACTGCCTGTTGGTGGGGTGAAGGAAAAAATGCTTGCTGCACACCGAGCAGGTATCAAGTATATGCTAATGCCGGCTGAAAACCGCCGCGACCTTAGCGATATTCCACAGAACGTAAAGCGCAAGGTTGAGGTAAAGCTGGTTGAGCATATGGATGAAGTCCTTGAGATGGCCCTTGCCGATAGTGAAGGAGATAGCTCAAGCGAACCGCGTCAAAAAATTGAAGATAGCGACTTGAAACTACCAGAGGGCAGCCAGGACAGCGCTGTTCAGCACTAAGTAAGATTAAAGACTACAGCTGCTGATACTGCAGCATTAAAGAGGTTTGTAATAAGTTGAAAGTTAAAGAAGCAGTTCTTAAGGCAGCTGCATATAATACAAAAGACTTCCCAAGCTGGGACATGCCGGAATTTTCCTTTATCGGTCGGTCTAACGTGGGCAAATCCTCTCTTTTGAACACCCTGATTGGCAGAAAAAACCTGGCCCGGACAAGTTCAACTCCCGGGAAAACCAGGGGCCTCTACTTCTATCTTTTAAATGATAAAATCTGTTTTGTTGATTTGCCTGGCTATGGGTATGCAAAGGTTTCTAAAAAAGAGCGGGCACGGTGGGCGCCAATCATCGAAGATTACCTTGGGAACAGGTTGAACCTCAGGGCTTGCCTGCACCTTATTGATTCACGGCATCCTCCAACTGAAGATGACCAGCAGATGTCAAACTGGCTCAGGCTGCATACAATCAGAACCATTACCGTGGCCACCAAAGCTGATAAGCTGTCCCGCAGCGCATTATTAAAGCAGATCCAGGTTATAGGAAAAGGCCTGGGGCTTTTTGAAGATGATTTGCTGGTCCCTTTTTCTGCAAAGACCGGCAACGGACGCGACGAAGTTTGGAAAGCGATTAATAATTACATTTAATAAGAGGTAAGAAGAATGCTGGTAGCAGGTATTGATGTAGGCTCCCTGACAGCAGAAGTAGTGTTAATTAAAGATGGAAATATCATCCATTATGTAATCATGCCCACGGGTTCCAATAGTAAAAAAGCAGCAGAAAGAGCGCTTGACTCGGCCCTGCATGCAATGGGGATGAAAGAGCCTGATCTGGATTATGTAGTAGCAACCGGTTACGGGCGTATCAGCATCGATATAGCGGATAAAAGAATAACCGAGATAACCTGCCATGGCAGGGGCGCTGTATACTTAAACCCCGGCGTGCGAACAGTAATTGACATTGGTGGACAAGACAGCAAGGTAATTCGGTTAAATGATGAAGGAAAAGTTTTCGATTTTGCCATGAATGACAAGTGCGCTGCCGGTACGGGGCGTTTCCTGGAAGTTATGGCCCAGGCTCTCGAGGTTGGAATAGACGAGCTTGCCGGTTTGAGTGAAAAGGCCAGGGATACTGTTGCAATCAGTAGCATGTGCACAGTTTTTGCCGAATCAGAGGTGGTCTCGCTGATCGCCCGGGGATTGCCGCGTGAAGAGATTGCCCGCGGCTTGCACCAGTCTATTGCCGACCGTACAGCTGGCCTGGTTCGCCGGGTTGGTATGGAAGAGTTGGTTATGATTACCGGTGGTGTAGCCAAGAACAGGGCCCTGGTAAAAGCGCTAAACGAAAAGCTGGTAACCACGATTATTGTGCCGGAAGAACCGCAGATTGCAGGTGCCCTGGGGGCAGCGCTTCTGGCGCAGGAAGAACTATCTTCTTAAAGGTATTTCTCCCAACCCGTTTTTCTCCAGGCTGGTAGAAATTTTATAGTACATTATGGCTGCCAGGAAAACTTTAAACAGGTCAAAGGGGAGAAAGGGGATAATGCCGGTTAATAGCACCTGAGTTGGTGTGTAGCGTAAGATCAGCCCAAGCTGAAGGCCTCCGAAAAGATAAATAAGGGCCAGTGCGCCCATCATTGCCACCATGATGCGAAGATAAGTGCGGCTCTCTTTTTTTTCAACGGCTAAACCAACCAGCAAAACAGCCGGTAAGAAACCCCAGAGGTAACCACCCGTTGGGCCGGCAAGCATATATATTCCTCCCCGGGCCATGGAGAAAACGGGCGCACCTGCGGCGCCAAGCAAAAGATAAGCAGTAACAGATAAAAGCCCGTTCCTGCTGCCCAGCAGTGCACCGGCCAGCAGTACGCCTATTAACTGCCCGGTTACAGGAACCGGGCTGAAAGGCAGGGGAATTGCAACCTGGGCTAAAATGGCAATAATTCCAGTAAAGAGGGCGCTATAAGTTAGGTGTTTAAGGTTGCTCATCAGAAATATTTTATCCTATCTATACTATTTCTCCATAACTAATAGTATGTATAACCCCCGATTCATCCTGCAAAACCAAGGCTCCGTTTCCATTCAGCTCGATAGCTTTCCCCTCTATGCTGCCTTGAGGCAATTCAACTTTAACACGCCTGCCAAGTGTTACATTATATTTTTTCCACAGCTGCAGGAAGGGAGCAAAGCCTGCGGCAAAGTATAGTTCATATGCCTGCTGAAGCTTATCTAAGATGGCAAGCAGCAGTTCGGTTCTTTTAATATCGGTATTGCTCTCAAGACTAAGTGATGTTGCCAGCGCTTTTAATTCATCTGGAAAATCATCAGCATGGTGATGCACATTCAACCCGATGCCAATTAGTAAATATTCTGTCCGATCAGGCTCGCCTTTAAACTCTGTCAGGATACCCCCGGCCTTTTTCCCCCTCGCTAGCAGGTCATTCGGCCACTTAACTGTTAGAGAGAGGTTGATGGTATTTAAATAATCTGCCACCACAGCTGCAGTAACCAGGGTAATAGAAGAAATCTTTGCAGGGGCAGCAGCTTGGGGGCGAAGGATTATTGTAAACCAAAGGCCTTTATCTTTAGGTGAATGCCAGT
>SLQM01000214.1 GCA_007131435.1 Syntrophomonadaceae bacterium | reverse complement strand
GGTAGTGCTTTAAACTTCGACAACATGCTGCGGATTCCCTTTTAATTCCTCTAATGTTGTTATATTCCAAACCGATCCAAAAGATCGAATTGATCGACAGAATTTTCGAATTTATGTAAGCGCACTAAGTCTCCTGCAAAGCCTAATATCTGCGGTGCTTTCAATGATCAAAAAAATCATTTACGGAATGCCTGCAGGAGACTTCTGACTCAGTGGATACCTATCACCTGTTTGACTTGCTTATTTACAGGTGGTATTATGACATTGTGCTATATTGTCAGGCGCCCGTGGTGAAAGGGATATCACGCAGGCCTCCGGAGCCTGAAGTCGGGGTTCGAATCCCTGCGGGCGCACCATCCAAGGAGCAACCTGCAACAGGTTGCTTTATTTATTTACAAGGAGTTGAGATACGGTGCCTAAAATATTTTTCATTCCCCAGAATAAAGAAATTGAAGTTGATAAAGGTACTGGCATCCTTACAGCTGCCGACCAGGCCGGTCTTTATATTGAAGGTGACTGCGCGGGCAGGGGAACCTGTGGAAAATGCCGGGTAAAGCTTACTGAAGGTGAAAAAGCTGCACCAACATCTGCAGAAAAAAAACACTTATCTGCAACTGATTTAGAAAAAGGCTGGGTCCTGGCTTGCCAAAGAACAATTGAAAATGACATGACAATTGAAGTCCCAGTTCAAAAAGATGCCCACCTACGTAAAACGAGCCTGGCCGGTGGGGTTGAGAAACTGGAATGCGACCCCATTATCAAAAAAAGTGAATTAAAACTTGAACGACCTGCGGTAAAAGACCAGACTGCCGATCTTGAAAGACTGCTGGGCAAACTGGGACAAACCGGTTTAGATATCAGCTTAAGAGAGCTTGCTAACCTGCCAAAACTACTGCGAGGCAATGGTTATAAAGTCACAGCAGCAATAAGCGGGGACAGGATTATCTCTGTTGAGCCAGGCAATACGGGCGATCAGGTTTATGGTGTGGCCTTTGATATTGGGACAACAACAATCATGGGATCTTTGATTGATCTAACTGATGCATCAATAATTGCAGTTTCAGCTGCAACAAACCCGCAAAATGCTTATGGCGCCGATGTTATTTCACGAATAACCCATGCCTCTGAAAGCGCTGAAAACCTGAAACAACTTCAGGATAAAGTAATTGAAGCGGTCAATAAAATAATAAAAGAGTTAATGAAAGAAACCAGGGTTGCCCGGGACAGGATCTATGAGTTAGTTGCGGTAGGCAATACTACTATGAGTCATCTTTTCATGGGCATTGATCCCACTTACCTGGCTCCTGCACCCTTCATCCCTGCTTACAGCAGGGCCTTAGAAGTTGAAGCTTGCGAACTGGGTATAAAAATAAATCCCGGGGGAAGGGTTACATTTTTACCAAATATTGCTGGATATGTCGGTTCAGACACTGTAGGAGTGATCCTGGCCACCGATATGGACCAGCGCAGCGATAATTGTGCCGCTATAGATATCGGCACGAACGGGGAACTTGTTTTAAAAGCCAATGGCAGGTTAATGGCCTGTTCAACTGCAGCCGGGCCGGCTTTCGAAGGAGCACAGATTAAACATGGAATGCGGGCCGCCTCAGGTGCTGTTGAATCAGTTGATTATCTAGATGGAAATATAGTCGTTAAGACTATTGATGATGCACCGGCTTGCGGCATTTGCGGTTCGGGCCTGATAGATGGCGCTGCAGCCTTGCTTGATGCCGGACTGGTGGAGCCAAGCGGAAGGTTTGTTAACCCTGAAGAACAGCCGGAAAAAGTAGCAGAGCATTTTAAAAAACGGCTGCGCAAAGGCAAAGGCGGCTATGAATACGTCCTTGTCACGGCCGAGGAATCAGAATCCGGTGAAGATATAGTCCTTACACAGGGGGACCTGAGGGAACTACAGCTTGCTAAGGGAGCAATTTATGCCGGCCTGATGATCCTGCTTAAAGAAGCGGGAATCCGCGAAGAAGACCTCGATAAAGTTCTGCTGGCCGGGGCATTTGGAAACTATGTACGAAAAGAAAGCGCATTAAAAATTGGCCTGCTGCCCCAGCTGCCACCGGATAAAATAATCGCAGTCGGCAATGCGGCAGGCGATGGCTCCAGGATGGCTCTTGCGTCAAAAACAATACGCGAACGCGCGGTAGAACTGCCTGCAAAAGTTGAACATCTTGAGCTGTCAACAAGGCCTGATTTCCAGGATATATTTGTTGAAGCCATGGCCTTTCAGTAAAGTTTGAGGAAGGATAAAACAAGCCTGCTGTAGAATATCTTTACCACAGGTTTAAACCTAGACCTTATATAAATACACGGGAGGCATGGTAATGCAAAAAGTAAAAGATATTATGAGTTCACCGGCTGTCAGTATTACAGGGAGTCTAACTATAAAAGAAGCCCTCGATTTACTGGCCGATCGCAATATCAGCGGTGTGCCGGTTGTTGATTCTGAAGATAAAGTGATCGGAATAATATCTGATACAGATATAATCAAGTATGCGCACCAAAACAGTGTTGTAACCCATACCAGTTTATCCGGTTGGGTTTCACCTTACGTGGATGTCAGCGACCTGGCAAGCGTTAAAAAAGGATTCGATCGATTAGGGACTACTCAGGTTGAGAAGGTAATGACAAAAAAAGTCTTTACCATTAACCAGGATGCTGATGCAGGTGAAGCTGCAAAATTGATGAACCGCAGAAATATAAACCGTGTGCCTGTTGTTGACAATGCCGGCAAACTGGTAGGGGTGGTCACCAGGGCTGATATTGTTAAATGCATGGCAGACCTATGATCAAGAACAGCAGGGCAGCAAACAAGGCAGGCGGTCATCATAGCCGCCTGCCTGTAACAAATATATTACCAGGAATTTGGGCCGCCAAAACATTATCTTTAACAACCCGCATCCTCGGACACGGAGGCACCACGCTGCCTGGTAGAGTAGCGCTCTCCCTAAACCCCCGAATAGTCAGCTACCTGGCAGGCCAAACCGCTTACGGAAACTTAATAGTAAGCGGTACCAACGGAAAAACGACTACATCCTCCCTTATCACAAGCATCCTACAGGAAGCAGGCAAATCCTGTATTCATAACCAATCCGGCTCCAACATGTCCTGGGGCATTGCTTCAGCACTTATATCCAATGCAACTTTAAGAGGCCTTATATCTGCAGATTATGCTATCCTGGAAGTCGACGAAGGTGCCCTGCCGGCAGTTACGCTGGAGACAACACCCCTGGGGATTGTTTTAACAAACATCTTCCGGGATCAACTTGATCGTTACGGTGAAGTGGACAAAGTACAGCAATCAATTAAAAAAGGGTTGGATTCATTAAGTCCGGGATCATTTAGCGTGATCAATGCAGACGATCCCACTTTAACTGCGATTGTTAATAATCAGGATATAACAACTTTTACCTACGGCCTGGAAATAAACCTCCCTGATGATGATTTTCAGGATAGCAGCCGGGATCTAAAAACATGCCCTCTATGTAAAGAAAAACTGGCCTATGCTAAAATATATTTTGCCCACCTGGGACACTACCAATGCCCTGCCTGTCAATATAAAAGGCCGGATCCGGATGTTAAGCTTACCGGTTATCAACCAGGACCCGGTAATAAAATTTCACTGGAAATTGATCTCGCAGGGGAATTGATAAGTTTAAATACACCCCTGCCCGGTATTTACAACATTTATAATCTTATGGCCGCCGCCACCTGCGCAAAAGCGCTGGAAGTGCCGGGTAAAAATATTGTCAGTGCGCTGGGAAAAGCAGTTCCCGCTTTTGGGCGGATGGAGTTTTTTAAAACAGCAGAAATGAATATAACTATGGCCCTGATTAAAAACCCTGTTGGAGCTAATGAGGTTCTAAGAACCTTGATTACAGGCAAAGAGGAAAACATTTTACTGGTGGCGATTAATGATAAAATTGCAGACGGCCGCGACATATCATGGTTATGGGATGTGGATTTTGAAAAACTGTTATCAGTTCAAGAACTATTTCCGGCAATTTACCTGACAGGTCTCAGGGCACAGGAAATGGCTGTTCGATTAAAGTATGCTGGTTTCAGCCAAGAAAAACTAAATGTGGATAAAGATACAGGCAGAGCGTTTGAACAAGCAATAAACAGCCATGGCAGCGGAAAAAATCTATTTATCATGCCCAACTATACGGCCATGCTGGAGATTCGCCGCATGCTTAATAATATGGGCCTCGGAAAAGCTTACTGGGAGGAACAGTAATGCAACGTCATATAAATATCTACCATCTCTATCCGGCACATTTAAACCTCTACGGGGATCGTGGAAACCTGGTTGCCCTGCAAAAAAGGGCCCAGTGGCGGGGAATCAAGGTAAACATAATCCCTGTTGAACCTGGAAGTAAAATCATTTTTGCAAAGTGCGACCTGCTTTTCATGGGCGGGGGACAGGATAGCGACCAAAAGCTTGTTGCCGCTGATCTAAAAAATCGCAGTGTGGAAATGAAAAAAGCGGTTGAAGAGGGGATGGCAATCTTTGCAGTATGCGGATCATATCAGCTGATGGGACACTATTACAGGCTGCAGAACGGTGAAAAAATTGGCGGGTTAGGGTTTGTTGATCTCTTCACCGAGGCAGGCGATGAAAGATTAATCGGTAATGCGATTGTAGAGTGCATGCTGTGGAGCCCTTCAAAAACCCTGGTTGGTTTTGAAAACCATGGAGGGAAAACATTTCTTGGCCCTTCGGTTCAGCCACTGGGGAAAGTAGTTACAGGTTTCGGCAATAATGGACAGGACAAAAAAGAAGGCGCCGTTTACAAAAATGTAATCGGCACCTATTTGCACGGTTCTTTACTGCCCAAAAATCCATGGCTCACTGACTATTTACTGCAAAAATCGCTGGAATACAGAAGCCAGGACAGCAACCTGGAGGACTTAGATGACAGCATCGAGACAGGTGCTCACCAGGAAGCAATCAGGCTCGCCCAGTCCAGGCGCCACAAGAGACAGTCCACCAGGGTTTAGTCATCTCGTTAGACGGTAAAATTTATTCCAGGTAATATTCTATATCCGCCTGCTCGTAAAGAGTTCTTACCAGCTGATTTATAATAGAAGGAATTTTTTCTTCTATCATCGCTTCCCTTACCTGTTCTTCAACGTCTTCAAAAACAGCTTCAGTTCCATCTTGCCGATCTAACAGTTCAATGATATGAAAACCAAAGTTTGTTTCTACAGGCTGGCTAATATCACCAATTTCTAAACCAAAAGCTACTTCCTCGAATTCAGGCACCATCATGCCACGCCCGAAAAATCCCAGGTAGCCTGCCTGGTCTTTATTTGAAGTATCAAGAGAATATTCAGCTGCCAGGGCTGCAAAATCTTCCCCCTCTTCAAGCTGCGCTAATATGTCGTCAGCTTCAGCCTCAGTCTCTACAAGGATATGCCTTGCTTCTACCTCTTCTTCCTGGTCAAAAAGGAAACGATTTTCTTCAAAAAATTGGCGGGTTTCCTCTTCCGTGCCCTCAAGCTGTTCACTGGCAAGTTTCCTGACGAGCAGGTTAAGGCGGGCATCGTCCCGGAAAGATTCCATGCTGATTCCGTAGAATTCTAAAACCGTCTGCAGTTCCTCTTCATTTCCCTGGAAGCTCTCGTCTACGATGGATTGTATTTCCAGATCAAGCTCTTCTTCTGAAACAGACAAACCCAGTCTTTCAGCTTCCTGGATGATCAGCTTACGGGTAATTAACTGGTCCAGGGCTTCCTGGCCGCCCTGGTCATACATGGCCTGGAAGAGTTGATCCCTGGTGATAGGATCACCATTGACCGTTGCAACAAGATTACCATTATCCCCTTCCACAATCCCATTTTCCCGGTCGGCAGCAGCAGGCTGCTGGGCAAGCATTACTGCCATCACAATAACTGCCACCAATAAAAGTGTGATAACACCAAGCAGCAACTGCGGCTTTAGGTAGTCATTATATTTTTCTAATACACTATCAAGTTTACTCATTCTCAATCCCCCTCTTTCTATTTAAGGAATAATCTTATTCATCGGAAATTCCAGGATTCCTTCAGCCCCTGCTTCTTGCAGCTCGCAAACCAGTGTGCGGACTATCTTTTCGTCAACAACAGTTTCAACTGCAACCCACTCTTCTGCACAGAGGTTTGAAATTGTGGGCTTACGCAGCGCCGGCAGCAAATCGACAACTTTTTCAAGGTTGCTGCTGTGCACATTCATCTTCAACATAACTTTTTGTTCAGCCAGCAGGGCGCCTTTCAACAGGGTGATCATGTTATCCACTTTTTTCTTCTTCCAGGCATCATCAAAGCTGGCCTGGTTCATGATTACCCGGGGAGTAGAAACCAGGATTGTGTCAATCACCCTCAGGTTATTGGCCTTCAGCGAGCGGCCGGTTTCTGTTAGTTCAGAAATTGCATCGGCCAGCAGGGGAGGCTTAACTTCAGTTGCACCCCAGGAAAAAGAAACAGATGCGCTGACCCCCTTCTCTTCTAAATAGCGCCTGGTGCTTTCAACCAGCTCGGTGGCTATTCTTTTACCTTCAAGATCCTCAGCCTTATTGATCGGCGAATCCTGTGGGACAGCCAGCACTAAGCGTACCGGGCGCAGTCCCCGTTTTGAATAATGCAGGTCAGCCAGCTCTATTACATCTGCACTCGTCTCATTTATCCAGTCTTTGCCGGTTAATCCAACATCCAAAATACCATCTTCAACGTATTTCGGTATTTCCTGAGCCCGCATCAGAACACACTCGATCTCTTCATCATCAATATAGGGATAGTAAGAACGTTCCCCGATATGAATATTGTAGCCGGCCTTTTTAAACATATCCATGGTAGTGTTTTGCAAGCTGCCGGCTGGCAGGCCCAGCTTCAATTTATTCATAATTAATTCTCGCTCCTTTATTTACGAATAGTATAAAGGTAGCATGTAGGCTGGTCTGTGTCAATTGGAAGCATAGCAGGGGGATGAAAGTGGAGAGAATTTAGTTTAAAAGTTTTAAGGCAGCGTAAAGTAGAAGCATGCCCCTTTACCCGGTTCACCTTCGGCCCAGATTTCTCCACCATGGCGGTGTAT
>SLQM01000150.1 GCA_007131435.1 Syntrophomonadaceae bacterium | reverse complement strand
GTGGTGAAATATGCGCCACTGACCGACTGGATAATTTTCCGGCTTTTCCTGACGGTATTTCCGGGGCCGAATTCGGCATGCTTCTCCAGCAGCAGATGGAGAATATGAATGTGCCCATCGAATCGGGTTCGGTTGAAAAAGTTGAACTGGCCGAAGATATTAAAACAGTAACAACTTCCAGCGGGGAATTCAAGGGCAAAACGGTGCTGATTGCAACCGGAACGGAGCCGAACCTTTTAGGGATTGAAGGTGAGCTTGAGCTGCGCGGCCGCGGCGTGTCGTACTGCGCTACCTGCGACGCCGCTTTTTTCCGGAACAGAACTATAGCAGTTGTCGGCGGAGGAGATGCCGCCCTGGAAGAGACGCTTTTCCTGTCCCGCTTTGCAGAAAAGATATACCTGATTCACCGCCGCGATCAGTTCCGGGGGTGCGACTGGCTGCAGCAGAAGGTGTCACAGGTGCCGAACGTTGAAATTCTCTGGAATACCACGGTCAGTAAAATTGAAGGAGATAAAAAAGTCAGCTTGCTGCAGATCAAGCAGGATGGGAAAGACCGCCCGCTCGAGGCGGATGGAATATTTATTTATGCCGGGCGCATGCCGAATGCAGCGTACCTGGAAGGGGTAGAGCTGGAAACCGATGAAAGGGGTTTTATCGTGACCAGTTCGAAAATGGAAACATCCCTGCCCGGGGTTTATGCTGCCGGTGATATCCGCCGTAAGTTTCTGCGCCAGGTAATCACGGCCGCTGCAGACGGGGCAATTGCTGCATCTGCGGCAGCACAGTATGTTTTTGAAATTTAAGGTGGTTTTCAGCTATGCATGTTGAACAGTGGGAGATAGCGCTAAGGCTGCTGCTGGCTGTAGTCCTGGGAGGGGCAATCGGCTTTGAGCGCGAAAGGCATAACCGGCCCGCCGGGTTCCGCACCCACATTTTAGTCTGTGCCGGCTCAGCGCTGATCATGATGGTTTCCGCCTACGGTTTTACAGGCCTTGGCAGTCCTGGCTATATTTCTGATCCGGGCCGCATCGCCGCAGGCGTGGTTACCGGGATCGGGTTTCTCGGGGCCGGAACAATTCTCCAGCAGCGCGGCAGCGTGCGCGGGCTTACCACGGCTGCCACCATCTGGGTTGTTTCAGGGGTAGGGCTTGCTGCCGGGGTGGGCTTTTACCTGGGGGCGGTCTTAACAACCGCCTTTGTTTTGATCAGCCTGCAGCTCTTAAGGCAGGCAGAGGTGCGCATTTTTTCCAAGCAGCGGATGAAGCGCCTGATGGTCAGGGCTGTTGACCAGCCCGGCCTGCTGGGACGAATTGGTGCAACCCTTGGCGATATGGATGTAAATATCCGCAAAACTGAATTAAGCGATCCTGAAAAACATCCAGATGGCAGCGAAGAGCTGATCACAATTGAATTGCTAATTGATATACCTTCCGGTCTCGACATGGATGATTTTTTTAAAAGCCTCTACTGCTTGAAGGGAGTTACCGAAATCCACTGGCAGGGCAGGGAGGTTAAAAATTATGACCAGCAGGCAGGCGACTCGCCGCCAAACCCTTTTAACTGAAGCAAATAAGGCATTAATAGCAAGCAATGCGCCGTAAGAGCTAGAAAAGATGCTGCAAATTCCCCAATAAACCGCTCAGAGTCTTCCTAATCCACCTATAACACTTGCAAACCCCATTCGGCTAGGATAATATATAGAAAGGTCAGAGATGGTCAGACATAGAAAGTGAAGAGGCGCTGATGCCCAACTTAACCGACTATATTGAAGAACATCTAAAAAGATTGCTGGCGTTAAGCAGCAACCGCTACATAGAAATTAAGCGTCGCGAGCTGGCTGGCAAATTTTCTTGTGTCCCCTCTCAGATCAATTATGTTTTGGAGCGCCGGTTTTCGCTCGAAAAGGGCTACCTAATTGAAAGCAGGCGCGGTGGAAGCGGTTGTATCCGTATTTACCGTGTTGAGCCTGAAAGCGTGAAAACATGGCGCCAGCTGGTTGAAAGTATCAGGGATGAAGATTTTAACCCCTCCAGGGCCAGGCATCTTTTAGCGCGCCTGAGGGAGGAAAAGGTAATCTCCAGAAGAGAGGCTTCGATCCTGGAAGCGGCCCTGGCTGATGAAAGCTTTATAGCAGCGGGATTAAACAAGGACCAGGCCAGGGAACTGCAGCGCAGTCTGCTGGCGAGGGCCTTAGAAGAGCTTTTGAAGGTAACCTACTAGCATCTTTTTTCTTAGGGAGTGTTATGCTAAATGCTGTGCCAGGAATGCCGTCGAGCGGAAGCAAATATTCATATAGTGAAGCAGGTCAACGGCAAACAGACCGAAATTAACCTGTGCGAACAGTGTGCGCGGAAAAAAGAAGAGCTTGATTTTACTTTTGAGCCCCAGTTTTCGCTGCACAAGCTTTTTACCAGCATGCTTAACCAGGGTTTGATTGGAGCAAGGGAAGAAAAAGAGGCAGCCGCACTGCAGTGTCCAACCTGCAAGCTAACCTTTGCCCAGTTTGGCCAGATCGGCCGCCTGGGCTGTGGAAGCTGCGTGGGAGCTTTCGAGGAGCGCCTGAAGCCGCTTTTGCGCAGGATTCATGCCGGTTCTACCCATACGGGTAAAGTACCGGCCCGGGCCCGCATAAGGGTCAGGCGCCTGCGCGAGCTCGATAAACTGAAAGAAGAACTGCAGCAGAAAGTGCAGAAAGAAGAATTCGAAGATGCAGCGCTGCTGCGGGACCAGATCAGGGACATGGAGCAGGAAATGTCTACAGAAAGTAAAGGAGAAAAAGAGTGAAACAGGTTCAGTTCAGCCTCAGCCGCTGGATGGAAGGCAGCGGACCGGACATTGATATAGTGATCAGTTCCAGGGTGCGGGCGGCCCGCAATATTGCCGGGCATACTTTTCCCTGCCTGGCTGCAGCCGATGAAACAGCAGCGGTTTTCAACAAGGTAAACTCAGCTCTTGGCGGTAAACCGGGCCTGGCAAGTTTTACTTTCTGGCCGATGAACAAACTCTCAGATCTTGAAAAACAGTCCCTGGTGGAAAAACATTTAATCAGCCTTTTCCTGGCCCGCGAATCAAATAACGGTGCCCTCCTGCTGCGTGAAGACGAAGCTTTAGGGGTCATGATCAACGAAGAAGATCACCTGCGCATTCAGTCGATCCTGCCCGGGCTGCAGCTTGAAGAAGCATGGAGCGAAACTGACAGACTTGATGATATAATAGAAGAAGAACTGGAATATGCTTTTGATCAAAAATACGGTTACCTGACCGCCTGTCCCACCAACATTGGCACAGGTATCAGGGCTTCGGTGATGCTTCACCTGCCGGCCCTGATCATGAACAGGCAGATCGGCCGTATTATCGGCACCCTGCCCCAGGTAGGGTTAACCGTGCGCGGCCTGTACGGTGAAGGAACCGAAGTAATTGGCAATATCGTGCAGGTATCGAACCAGGTGACCCTGGGGCAGAGTGAAGAAGAAATTATCAGCAACCTGCACAGCGTGGTCCGCCAGGTTATAGAACAGGAGCAAAACGCCCGCCAGGCCCTGCTTGACAAGGAAAGGGCCTCGCTGGCCGACAAGGCATGGCGCGCCCTGGGCCTGCTGCGCTACGCCCAGGTGATGAGCTCGCGGGAAGCTATCCAGCTGATATCCGACCTGCGCCTCGGCTACGACCTGGGCCTGATCAAGACGGTGGATCACAAGCTGCTTAACGAACTGTTAGTATTAATCCGCCCCGGCTGCCTGCAGCTGCTGGCGAAAAGAGAACTAAACGACAGGGAGCGAAACTTGGAACGCCCGGTCCAGATCAAGGAAGCCCTGGACCGTCACCGAACAAAAGTTGACAAGGGGACGTAGCAGTTGTCAACCTCATAAGGGGTAAAACAGTTGTTGAGGTGATTATGTAAAATAGGAACAGCAGAGTTTTTAAATGTTAATTAGCCTGAGCATAGAAGCTCTATCAGACTTTGGCTGGTAAAAATAAACAAAGATTATTTAAGGTGACCATCCATGAATCGCAAATAACATGGCTTAAGTAAGAGCCAAGATAGCAGCGCAAAAGCAATTAGATGCGAGCATAAAAGAGATAAAACCGATTTAAGAAACTTACCATATGTGAGAGAGGTGAACTTAAATGTTCATGTTTGGAAGATTTACAGAAAGAGCACAGCAGGTCCTGGTCCTGGCCCAGGAAGAAGCGAAACGCTTAAACCATAACTTCATTGGCACAGAACACCTGCTTTTAGGCCTGGCCCGTGAAGGCTCAGGCATTGCAGCCAGGGCCCTGCAGGGCATGAATATAGATCTGAATGCAGTGCGCCAGGAAGTTGAAAGAATTACTCCCAAGGGCGAAAAAGTTATCCAGCAGGGGATCAGCTATACCCCGCGGGCCAAGCGCGTTGTGGAGCTGGCCATCGAGGAAAGCCAGAACCTGGGGCATAACTATGTTGGGACCGAACACCTGATGCTGGGTCTGGTCCGGGAAGGCGAAGGGATTGCCGCCCAGGTCCTCTCCAACATGGGGATTGACCTGAAACGGGCCCGCAAGGAAGTTATCCAGCTTCTTGGCGGTGAAGAAGGCACGGCCAGGGCTGCAGAAGGCGAAAAAGCCGGCCCGCAGACCCCCACGGTTGACACTTTCGGCCGCGACCTGACCAAGCTTTCCAAGGAAGGAAAACTCGACCCGGTGATCGGGCGTGAAAAAGAAATTGAACGCGTCATCCAGATCCTAAGCCGCAGGACAAAAAATAACCCCTGCCTGATTGGCGAACCGGGCGTGGGTAAGACGGCGATTGCCGAAGGCCTGGCCCAGCGCATTGTTGAGGGCAAGGTGCCTGAAATCCTGCGCGACAAGCGCGTCGTGACCATTGAACTGGCCGCCGTCGTGGCCGGTACCAAGTACCGCGGCGAGTTTGAAGAGCGCCTGCGCAAGCTGATGACCGAACTGCGCCAGGCTGGCAACGTGATGGTCTTTATCGATGAGCTGCACACCCTGATCGGCGCCGGGGCGGCCGAGGGAGCGATTGACGCATCCAATATTCTTAAACCGGCCCTGGCCCGCGGCGAGCTGCAGTGCATCGGGGCGACAACCCTCGATGAATACCGCAAGCACATTGAAAAAGATCCGGCCCTGGAGCGCCGCTTCCAGCAGATCATGGTCGGCGAACCGACCCGTGAGGAAAGCGTTGCTATCCTGATGGGCCTGCGCGACCGCTACGAGGCGCACCACAAGGTTAAAATTACCGATGAGGCAGTTGAAGCCGCTGTCAGGCTGGGCGATCGCTATATTTCCGATCGCTTCCTGCCCGACAAGGCGATAGACCTGATCGATGAAGCTGCATCCCGGGTGCGCATCCGCAATTACACCGTGCCGCCCGACTTAAAAGATGTGGAAGAAAAACTCTACAGCCTGCGCACGGAAAAGGAATCATCGGTGCGCAACCAGGAGTTTGAAAAGGCAGCCAAGCTGCGCGACGAGGAAATGAAGCTGAAAGAAGAGCTCGACGAGCAGAAAAAAGAATGGGAGCAGAAAGTAGGAGCCTCTGACCTTTCACTGGTTACCGAGGAAGATGTTGCCTATATCGTTTCCAGCTGGACGGGAGTGCCCGTAAAACGGCTGGCTGAAGAAGAATCGGCCCGCCTGCTGAAGTTGGAAGAAACCCTGCACAACCGGGTTATCGGGCAGGATGAAGCTGTCCGTTCCGTTTCCCGTGCAGTGCGCCGGGCCCGCGCCGGGTTGAAAGATCCCAAGCGGCCCATCGGTTCCTTCATCTTCCTCGGCCCGACCGGTGTTGGCAAAACCGAACTGGGACGTGCCCTGGCCGAAGCCCTTTTTGGCGACGAAAATGCCATCATCCGCCTCGATATGAGCGAATACATGGAAAAACATACGGCAGCCCGCCTGATCGGCGCGCCACCGGGCTACATCGGCTACGACGAAGGCGGCCAGCTAACGGAGAAAGTGCGCCGCTCTCCTTACTCGGTCATCCTGCTTGACGAGATTGAAAAGGCGCACCCCGATGTCTTCAATATTCTGCTGCAGATTCTTGAAGACGGACGCCTGACTGACGGTAAGGGGCGCACTGTCGATTTCCGCAATACCGTAGTAATCATGACTTCCAACGTTGGCGCCAACTTCCTGAACAAAGCAGCAGTAGGGTTCGGTGCCCAGAGCGAAGAGGCTGATTATGAAAAGATGAAGGAACGGGTCATGGACGAACTGAAACGCACCTTCCGTCCTGAATTCTTGAACCGGATTGACGACCTGATCGTCTTCCATGCCCTGAACGAAGAGCATATCCGCCAGATTGTCGATATCATGCTTGATGAACTGAACAGGCGGATTGAGGAATACAGCCTGAAGGTTGAAGTATCGGACGATGTGAAGGGTATGCTGCTGAAGGAAGGCTTCGATCCCACCTACGGGGCACGGCCCCTGAAGCGGGTTATCCAGCGCCGCCTGGAAGATGGCATCTCCGAGGAGCTGCTGCAGGGCAAGATCTCTCCCGGTGATACAATTGCGGTCAACATCGATGAAGAAGAACACTATACTTTTAGCAAGAAATAAAGCGGAACCCTCCCCCGACGGGGAGGGTTTTTTGTGTAAATATTATGAATAAGCCAACTTTAAGGCTTTTAAAGGATTTTTAGCCTGTTTTGTCGAAAGGGACAATGTTAATTAACAGGGGTATATTTTTTTGCCCTCTTAAGGGGTGTCATTTTTGAAGATTGCTGTTTCCGGTAAAGGCGGCGCCGGTAAATCCACGGTGTCCGCACAGCTAGTCCGCTGCTTTACTCTCAATGAAAAACCTGTATTTGCTGTAGATGCCGATCCTGATGCCAACCTCGGTTTGGTTCTCGGTTTGGACACGGATCAACTTGACAGACTGCGGCCCTTGAGCGAACTGGAGGATGTTATTGAGGCAAAAAACAAGGGCGGGGGAACATTTGTTGATCTCAACCCCGATGTAGACGATGTTCTTGAAAACTATACCCTGTGCGAAGGCCTGCTTCGCTTCCTGAAGATGGGCGCTGTCAAGCAGGGCGGTTCGGCCTGCTACTGCAAGGAGAACTCCTTCTTAAACGCTGTTTTAACCAACATGCTTTTCGACCG
>SLQM01000211.1 GCA_007131435.1 Syntrophomonadaceae bacterium | reverse complement strand
TGGTAATTTTACAATAACCGGAGATGTAATACACAAGACCTCCCGGATCTATTGAATTAATCATTAGTTAAGCCCCGCGGGCTTTTATAGATAACCCGCGGAGCTGTCTTATGTTTTTGGGGAAAGCCCAAATCATGTGCTGGTTTAATTAGCTATGATCATCAACCTCGGTATCGACATTATCGAAGGTGTTATCATGGTAGGTTACATTTTCTCCGAATATTTCCAGGCCGATTGAGGCATTAACAATTGTATTGTAGGTAATATCTACTCCGGCGTCTGAATCAATACCAATTGCAGCATGATTAATGTCGGTAAAGGTATTACCTGTTATTGTTCCGGAAGCACCCGGGTTAAAATAGACACCCATGTGCAGGCCTACGAATTCGTTCCCGCTAATATGCAGTGTCGGATCGTAAGCTCCGCTGGTCAGGATCCCCTGGGGGTAATCTTCTGAACCAATATCGCCACTGGAGAAGGTGATATTTGTAACGGTCACTTCACCATTGGTATTAACAAAGATCCCGTTAGGCCTCGGTTCTCCCGCAACGTATGATGAGATAACAGTTACGTCACCTACACCGATGATGTTGAGAGCTTCATTCAGTCTGAAACCGTCATAGGTTCCTTCACCGACATAAATGGTGTTTCCTGCTTCTGCATCATTGACAGCGTTCTGGATGTCATCGTAGGTTTCTTCTGTATCCATGTTCAGAACCGTGCCTGCTTCTACTTCAGGCATTTCAGGGTCTGGGTCAGGATCTACAGGGTCTGCGACTTCTATATTCGCGCCCTGTTCAATCAGAAACGCTGCTATTGCAGCTTTGTATGCTTCCTGATCGCATTTTCCTACTCCATGGAAATCAGTATTATTTACATCCTCATTGTGGCTGCCCATCTCGTGGGCTACGTCACGAATGTAGTTTCCTCCGTCACGGCCGCTGCCATAGCGGTTACTTTCACCGGCTTCTCTAAGTAATTCACTTGCAACAGCGGGTGCTGCGGGGCATTCATTATTTTCTGCCAGGGCTGTTACTGCCATTAAACTAAAGGCGAATAACATTAACAGCGTTATAGTCATTAACTTTTTCATTTTCATTTCCTCCTTGTGATTATTTAAAAAAGCTCTTTAAGTAAACATTTAACAGTTAACCTTGGGAGCTTTAATTCAAGCACGGTCCTTATTTTGAGTTTGTATTCTACTATAGCAATTTGAACACCCCCTTTCTCAAAATTTTAAACCCCCTCTTGCTGTGATTCATTTTAAGCCAGAAATGTTATCTCCGTTTTTCCAAATAATAAAAATATGTTTCCAATTTATTAAAATATGTTTCAAGAATAGAATTTTGAGTTTGCAACTCAGGGTAAAAAAGATTCCGGCCTTTTACGACCGGAATTTGCCAGGGGAGTTGACCGCTAAATTAGAATAAACTTGCTTAATGTTGCTTGTAAGGTGGAAAGCTAATGCTGAAGGTTGTCCCACAGCCTGGCTGGCTGGACACTTCAATTTTGCCATCTTGCAGCTGGACCAGCTTCTTCACTATCACCAGGCCGAGGCCAGTTCCTTTTTCCCTGCCCTGCTCTGCTTGCTGTTTCCTGATCCTGAAAAACCGGTCCCAGATGTGAGGCAGATCTTCAGAGGGAATGCCGGCTCCATTGTCTTCTACGGTTAAGATTACCCGGTCCTCCTTGGCCCTCACCCCGACACTGATAATGCCGTTTTCGGTAGCGTGAATAGAATTCTTCAAAAGGTTTCTGATAACCTGTTCCATCCGGTCGGCGTCCCCGAGTATCACAGCACTTTTAGTTTTATTATTTAACCGGATTAAGTTGTTCTTGCTGCGGGCTGCCTCTTCCATGGAGGTTGCCACCCCCTTGGTCAGGGCGCTCAAATCCAGGGGTAGTTTATTTACGGCGATAACGCCGCTTTCCAGGCGGCTCAAGGCCAGGATGTCGTCTACCAGCCTGGTGATGTGGACCGTTTGCTGATAGATGGTATCCAGGTATCGATCAAAAACTGCCTGATCATCAACCATGCCATCACGGATGGCCTCGATAAAACCCTGCACGGCTGTAAGTGGAGTGCGCAGCTCATGGGAAATCTCTGCAAATAAACGTGAGCGGTCTTCCTCCATTTTTCGGCTTTCAGATTGGATCTTATTCACCTTCTGTTCTAGTTTGCACAACTGCTGAGTCAGGGTATTGATTTCATCCAGAGAGCGCTCTTCCACCTTCAAGGTACTGCTCTCATTGCCAATATCACCTATGCTCGTGGCCAGGCGGGAGATAGGACGTGAAATGTTGGTGGCCAAATATATGGAGATGATAATTAATGCAACCAGGACAAATGCTCCGCCTATTACCTGGACCAGGTAAAGCCGGTTTAGCATGAAGTCCAGGTTGATAGAACCCGTCTCAAGCAGGATCCAGTTTTGGATGCTTCCCCGGTCGTTACCCAGGGGAACCAGGGCAGACATGTATAGTTGGCCTGTTTCCCGATTCATTTTACGAACAATAGTGATTTCCTCTTTATTTAATGCTTTAAGTAAGCTATCTTCCACTTTGCTTCCCGGGCCCACTTCCTGCCGGGCCGAGGTATCGCTAATATTGCCTTCCCTGTCAAAGACAGTGATCCTGGTGTCATAGATATCTGCCAGGAATTTAATAAAATCCTGCCTCTCCTGGGCCTGGCCGTTCGCATGCTCCGTATAAGTAGTTCCCCAAAGTTGATCGGTTAATTCGGAGAAGGCATAATTAACTCGTTTGGCTTTGTCCAGAAGTGCTTCTTCTGCCAGTTCATAGGTAGTTTGCTTGACAATGAAGCTGGAAACGAACATTAAGGTTATCAGGCCGACAGTGAAGAGTGCTGCGTTGGTAAAGATAATTCGGGTGTATATATTTTTGTTGAACTGTTCCCGCAGCAGAAGCCAGAATGAATGCCAATAGTCTAAAGCCTTTCGGGATGCTGCTTTTAGCTTTTCCCGGCCCGTTTTGCGGTCATCAGTCATAGTGTTGTCTCCTCCCCTTCAGGAGGAGGATTGAGCTGATATCCTACCCCCCAGATAGTGGTCAGGTAGTCATGGGCCAGGGGTGAGAGCTTGGAACGCAGCCTGCGGATGTGAACGTCCACAGTACGTTCTTCGCCGAAATAGTCATAACCCCAGACTGCTTCCAAAAGTTTGTCCCTGGGAAAAACCCGCCGGGGATTTTGGGCCAGGTAGTAAAGAAGATCAAATTCCTTGGGTGTGATTTTAATTTCCTGGCCGCCTACTAATACTTTTCTGGTTTCGGCCTGGATTTCCAACCCTGGGAATTTAAGCTTCCCACCTGTCACAGTTTCACCTGGCTGACCCCGGCGCAGAACGGCTTTCACCCTGGCCATCAACTCCCGGGGGCTAAAAGGTTTGGAAACGTAATCGTCAGCGCCCATTTCCAGCCCCAGAACTCGATCTGCCTCCTCGCCCTTGGCGGTCAACATGATTATAGGAATCATGCGAATTGATCTTAAACTGCGGCAAAGGGTCAACCCGTCCACTCCTGGCAACATGATGTCCAGGATAACCATATCAGGGTTTTCACGGTCGAAAGCTGCCAGTACCTTATCGCCATCGTTTATCCCGATAACTTCAAATCCTTCCCTTTCACCATATAGTTTTACCAGTTCAAGTACGTTTTGGTCGTCATCTGCGATTAGTATCTTGCCTAATAGTGCCATTATCTCACTCCCCTAGAATTAATATCTTAACCAAAATATTATAACTGGGCAATGAGAAGGTTATGGCTTTAAAGGATGAGTTAAGGCCTAAAAATAACCTTTCGGGACATAAACAGCATCAAGACTATCAAGCCGGTCTACAAACTGGAGCAGGAGTATTAAGTGTACTTTCAAAAGAGGAATCGTTTTTTTCATCAATTTTGACAGATTTATTGGAGCTTTGATATGATCAAAACATGGATAAAACCATAATACTTTACCTGGGAGGTGAAAGTAATGGGAATCCTTTCCTGGATTATTGTTGGTGCAATTGCAGGCTTGCTCGCAAACATGATTATTGGTGTTAGGGGATTTGGCTTGCTCGGCAATATTCTGCTTGGAATAGTCGGTGCCCTGGTGGGTGGATGGCTATCCACTTCAATTCTTGGTTTAACCTATGATGTTACCGGTATTAATTTAACTTCAGTTTTGGTTGCAACCGGTGGGGCTGTTGTTGTGTTATTTGTAGTTAGTCTACTTAGACGTTAAGCCTAAAATGGATGGATGAAAAGGGAGGTAAATATAATGGCTAGAAGAATTGGTGTTACAAAAAGTACCGGCATGCTGCTGCTTGGTATCTGGTTGATTCTAAACGGTCTCTTTCAATTGATTAATATTACAATCCCTGAGGGAGGAACCATAATGGCGCTGCTGGCCCTTGCGGCCGGAGCCTTGATTTTACTGGGCAAGTAATAGAATTGAAAGCGGTTGGCGGAGGGGTCAGGTCTTGGATTGTTGCATTTGCCATACTTCAAGATCTGGCCCTTTTTAGTTTTAGCAATCTGAATTAAACAAATAACCGCAGCCTGCGTAGCTATTTTACTAGAAGTGCATTAATAGCTCTTTATTCATGAACCGTCCCCGGTGTTAAGGAAGATTGTTTGATCCTTCCCTGCTTAAGCATCTTGCACCATCGAACAGGTTACAACTGTCTTTTTACCCGATTCGCTATGCCGGCGGCTTCATGAGAATAGAGGCTGGATATCCCTTCATGGCAAAGACAAAACTTTTAGGCCATTCCGGTTCGACAGGTTCTTTTGCATTTTATGCTCCTGAGCAGGACCTGTTTTATGTTGGAGATGTAAATCAATTTGCCTCACCAGCAATTCCGATTCGGCTTGTTATGAAGCTTGCCATGGCTACAAAAGTTAAGTAGATGTGAAAAGATTTATTACAATTATTAAATGGATATTACCAGCTAACAGGCAGTTTTACAATAACCGAAGATGTAAGGTGCAAGAAAAGGGAATACTTTATGCGGGCAGAATTATATAGGTGAGTGGTTAAGGTCTTTATTTCTGGAGGTGTCACAGCGATGCAGAGAAGAAAACTGGGTAAAACAGGAGTTTCAGTATCTATTTTTAGCCTGGGCGGTGAGTCGACACTCGAGCGGGCTGACCGTGCTGCCGAAGCGGAAAAGATCATTAACCAGGCCATAGACCTGGGTGTTAATTACCTGGATACTGCCCCTGCCTACGGAATGGGAGGCAGTGAAAGTAATATCGGCCGGGTATTGTCTTACCGCCGGAGTGAAGTTTTCCTGGCCACTAAAACCGGGGACCGCAGTTATGATGGTACAATGCGCCAGGTAGAGAAAAGCCTGGCCCGCCTGCAGACTGACTACATTGACCTATACCAGCTTCATGATATGCAGACCAGGGAAGACCTTAAAAGGGTTTTGGCTGAAGATGGGGCAATTAAAGCTTTGGAACAGCTTAAAAAAGAAAAGGTAATCCTTAACATGGGGATTACCGGACATAAGGATCCGGCCCTGCTATTACAGGCTATTAAAGAATACCCTTTCGACTGCTTGCTTATGTCCCTGAATGCTGGTGACCCCCATTACCGCTCTTTCAAGCAGGAGCTTTTGCCAGAAGCGGTTAGGCAGAACCTGGGCGTTATTGCGATGAAGGTGACGGCTGTGGGCCGTATTTTTTGTAAAAAGGGCATTGCAAAAATGGATCAGGCTTTAGGCTATACATTGTCTCATCCTGTCAGTACGGCTATAATTGGCATTTCAACCATTGCTGAGCTGGAGGAAAATGTGCGCATCGCCGAAGAGTTTAAACCGCTTGCAGAAGAAGAAATAAAGCGACTGGAAGAACTGACCGCACCTTATGCAGAGGAGGCAAATTTTTTTAAATATCACTGGTAGTATTTATGCCTGGAGTTTATTTTTTATTCATAAGATAAATATGCTGCGCTTTCCAGGCCAGATGATTATATGGTATTGCAAGCGCAAACCGGTTAATTATTGAGTTGACAACCCAGGGCATCAAGCAAACTTTTTACCGGATACTCTTTTTCTAAGGGATGCCGCAAGGGCAGTTCAGAGTTCACTTCGTATTCGTTATTACGTCCGGTTTTATTTCGTATAACATATTTTTCTTCAACCAGGTCCTTGATTACATTTTGCACGGACCGTTCTGTGATACCCACAGCAATGGCAATCTGGCGGGTAGTCGAATGCGGGTATTTTGCCAGGTAGGCAAGAACATGCCCATGATTTGTTAAGAAAGTCCAGCTTCTTTTTTGCACAATAACCCCCCTTTTTTTATTGCATGCCCTGCCAAACTATATTATACTAAAATAGAAATTAATTTCATAAATTTCTTTTCTTATTATAATCTACCCCAATTATTCCGTCAATTTATCATGGGAGGTGGTGTAATTATGGTCTTTGCTACCTGTTTAAACTGTATCGATGGCAGAACTCAGTTGCCCCTGATCAATTGGATTAAAAATACTTACAATATTGAATATGTAGACCTGATTACTGAACCGGCTATGCTTGAGCTGCTGGCAAATGATATAAAAAACAACCATGCATTAATCAGTAAAGTTAAGTTATCACTTGAGAAGCATAAGCCAAAGCTGATCATTGTTGCCGGTCACTATGACTGTGCAGCCTGTACAAAAAATAACCTTGACCATAAAAAGGATATTAACAGGGCAGTAGAGAACATCATGCAATTATTTCCCGGGATCCCTGTTTGCGGTTTGTGGGTTAATGAGCAATGGAGAGTTGAAGAAGTGGTATTGCCCTGGTAACGTCAAAAGATAGGAATGATTAGCTATGAAACATAAAAAAATAGATAAAATCCTGGTTGCTAATCGTGCAGTACCCGCGGTGCGTATTATGCATACCTGCCGGGACAGGAAAATCAGGACTGTGGCTGTTTACAGCACTCCCGACAGGCTGGCGCAGCACGTGATTATGGCTGACAAAGCTGTCCATATAGGGGAAGCGCCTCCAAGAGAATCATACTTAAATATCAACCGGATTGTTAATGCCGCCCTGGAAACCGGGGCAGATGCAATACATCCCGGCTGGGGTTTCCTGGCCGAAAATGAACGCTTTGCTT
>SLQM01000120.1 GCA_007131435.1 Syntrophomonadaceae bacterium | reverse complement strand
TCTACTAACTGGGCCTTCAAGTTTTCACTAACCCGGCTGTTCGGCTCAATCCCTGCTTTCCGGTCTACTAAATAGCTGTACTTCCCGCTTTCCTTATGCCGGTAGTATGTACGGTTGTATGAAATCATTCCAAAGGGTGTTAAGTATCCTTTTGCTGCTTCTTTACGCTCTACTTCCCATTCTTTCTTCCTGGTCTTATCTGCTTTTATCTCCCGGTCCAGCTCTTCTAATACTAACTTCAATATCTCACACCCTAGACCGTTAAGCTCTTCCTGTAATACCACCTCAAAGCTCTGGTAACTTACTCCTCCACCTAAAACTTCCAACACTTTTGCTGCCACTGACAGGACTTTCTCTTCTACTAAGCGAACTATTTCCATGAGGAACCTCTGCCTCCTTAATTGGGGGATTTGTTCTTGCCGAACTTGAGGTTCCTCTTTCTATAGCTCTAAAATATTTCCCTGCTAAATCCCTACAATAACTTTACGCTATGTCCCTGAAAGAAGGAAACAATAGGGACTGGGCAATAAGGGAGTTACCGGGCTGGTTACCGTTGGATCAGTAACCACATTTACACACGCCGGCTTCCTTGAATTCACCAGCTGTCGCCCCGGCTGATCGGATAAATATTTGAATATTCATTTTCTTGGCGCAATAATAGCATATCCCTATACCTCAGACAAGTAGGCTGGTTAACTACAAAATCACCTAAGCTTAAATCTTCTTTAGGCTTGTTGAACAGATGAAAGCATAGTATTATAAATGATATCGACTAGCATTGGCCTTGTTTCCATTCAGCAGCCTGACAGTGGAAAGGAATGAGCTGTTTATGCCGCAAGCATTTCATAACAAGGTAGCCATTGTCACCGGGGCAAGTTCGGGCATCGGAAAAGCGATTTGCTTTGAATTGGCCAAATCTAATACCAGGCTTGTGTTAGCTGCCAGGCGCATTGAACTCCTTGAAGACCTGGCTAAAGAACTTTCAGCAGTTGAAACCCTTCCCTGCTCCACAGATGTAACAGATACAACCGCAGTGAATAATATGGCAAGGCAGGCAATAGAACGATTCGGGCAAATAGACTACCTTTTTAACTGTGCCGGCAGTTTTACAGCCGGGGGACTTGGTGACCTGGGCGAGGATGAGATTGCCGGGATGATAGATTTAAACTACCTTGGCACAGTTCGCTGTATAAAAGCCGTGGTGCCAGCAATGCAGAAGCAGGGAAGTGGCCACATTATTAATCTATCTTCAATGCTTGGCAAACTGGTAATCCCCGGATCATCAGCTTATTCTGCCAGCAAATTTGCCGTGGCAGGAATGTCCAACACACTGCGCCCCGAACTGGCACATGACGGTATTCACCTGTCAGTCATATATCCCGGCTTTGTACATACACCTATGATCTGTGCCCACCTTGATAGTGTTCAAAATAGCATACTTTACCGGAAAACTGCCAACTATACACCGGAAAAGGCAGCAAAGGCTATTTTGAAAGCAGTAAGCAAAAGAAAAAGGGAACTGATTATACCTCCCCAAAATATAATGGCAGCATATCTTTATGCATTAATGCCTGGCCCCCTGGAGGCAGTGGTTGGAAAACTTAGCGGTGGCTGGCCTCGCTATAATAGTTAAAGCACGCATGGCAAAAACTATGATTATGAATTAATGTTTCTTTTTTAATAGCGCTACCAAAGCAATCGATAGTAAGTTATCCTTGGGTATCCTAACCACCTTAAGAAAAGAGGGGAAAAGATGAACTATGACTGCCTGGTAAAAAACGGCACGATAGTTGACGGCAGCGGTGAAAAAGCTTTTAACGGTTCCGTGGCAATAAAGGATGGAAAGATACTGGAAGTAATGAATAACAGCGCAGACTGTGAAGTGATGGAAAAATCCAGTACCAGGGTGTTTGATGCAGAGGGACTGATAGTTTGCCCCGGTTTTATAGATATGCATTCCCACGCCGACTGGGTTATGCCCCAGGAAAAACACAGCTCCATACTGGCTCCCCTGCTCGAGCAGGGAGTTACAACTATAATTGGCGGTAACTGCGGCTATTCACCCGTTCCCCTGGCTAAAGATTCATCCTACCGATACATGATTCGCGAAGCAACAGATTTTGTGGCAGAACAACCTCTTGATCTAAACTGGGGGTCAACAGATTCTTACTTTGCGGACCTGGAAGAAAAGGGCATGGCCCTCAACCTGGCCATGCTGGCAGGACACGGCATGCTCCGTTTTTCCCTGCTCGGGGATAACTATACTTACCCGGGCGAAGACAGTTTGGCTGAGATGGAAGGTATAATGACAACTTCTTTGGAAGAGGGCGCCTGCGGAATATCACTGGGGCTTGGTTATGCCCCGGGCATTTTTTCAGAAATTCGCGAACTGGAACGTTTCGCCGATTGTGCTCGCAAGCACAACAAGCTTTTAACGGTCCACTTGAAAGCCTATACCAAACTGTCCGGAGCCTACCCCTTAAAACTGTTTGGTGATGAACCACACAACCTGAAGGCGCTGCGCGAGATGCTTGAGATGGCTATCAGGACCAAGGTTAAGATGCAGATCTCACACATGCTTTTCGTGGGGTCAAAAACCTGGTCCAGCGCCGAGCAAGCCTTAAAAATGATTGAGGAAGCAGTTGACAGGGGCGCCGATATAGCCTTTGACAGTTTCCCCTATACCTGCGGCAATACTACAGTCTATATTGCCTACCCGGCCTGGTTTTTAAATAATATTGAACAGAACTTTAAAAACCGGGCTGCCCGCCTACGCTTAAAAGCTGAGGTGGCAATCATAGAAAGCCAGCTTGGATTCGGGCTAAAAGATATCCAGGTGTTGTGGGGTGGACATCCCGAAAACGAGCAGTACGAAGGCCTCTTCTTTGATGAAATAGCCAGGCGCCTGGGTTGTTCTGTAACTGAAGCTTACCTGCGGGTGAGTGAAAAAAGTCTTGGTAAAACCCTCTGCCTGATGCACAAGTATAATGGTGACGAAGAGAATGAAGAGGTGCTGCGGGAAGTATTAAGCCACCCCTTAAACTTATTTGAAACAGATACCATCCTCACCTCCAGGGGACTTAGGAACCCGTCCTCGTTTGGTACGTTCCCGCGGATTATCCAGAAATACCATAAGGAGCTGAACCTGTTTAAACTGGAAGAAGCGATTTCGAAAATGACCGGGAAATCTGCAGAACGTTTCGGTATTACAGACAGGGGAATCATTGCCAAGGACAAGTGGGCTGACCTGGTGATTTTCGATTATGACCAGATCAGGGATAACACTACCTTTAGCAACTTAGAGCAGCGCCCTTCGGGCATTAAGCATGTTTTTATAAACGGAAAAGAAGTGGTAAAAGATGGCAGGGCCGACCATGCCATTCTGGCAGGGCAGGCCGTCAGGGTTTAAACACCGCATTCTGCCTCTACCTTTTGCCAAAACTGATCCACCAGTAAACTGCAAACCGGACCTGGAACGGCCGCGTCAATTAGGCGGCCATCAATTTTATTAACCGGTGATATTTCAAGGCCGGTGGACGTTGTCCATACTTCTGAAACACTGCTTAAATCTTCAATTGAGAAAGCTTCTTCTGAAACGGCAATATTTGCTTCTTTTAAAATATCCAGGGCAATATTCCTTGTAATCCCCGGTAAAATTAACGGGGATTCCGGGTGAGTGCGGACAATACCATCTATCACGGCAAATATGTTAGTCCGCGTACCCTCTGTCACCGTGCCATCAGGACGGTATAAAATTGCCTCCCCGGCGCCAGCTTCTTTTGCTTTTTGCAGGGATAGTACGTTGGGCAGCAGGTTAGTCGATTTTATATGACAGTTCATCCATCGCTCATCCGGCAGGGTAATACATTCTGTCATTTTCAAGCTGTTTTTTGTTGAGGGGAAACCGAGGTCAAGGATATAGATCAGAAAAGTAGGCTCTGCCCCGATAGGAAAAAAGTGATCACGGGGAGCACAACCCCTGGTCACCTGCATGTAAATAAAACCATCCCTGCAGGCGCTTTCCTTAATCAAATTCCCTACAACTACCTCTACATCCCCAATGGAATGAGGCAGTTCTATACTAATAGCATTACAGCTTCGCTGCAGTCTTTCAAGGTGAGATATCAGCCTGAAGGGATTACCGTTGTAAATTTTTATAACATCGTAGACTCCGTCACCAAATAAAAAGCCTCTGTCCTGAACACCAACTTTTGCATCATCTAATTCTGAAATTTTACCATTTAACCAGGCCAGATTTCCCACATCTAAAACCTCCATCGTGTCATGTTTTGAATGGAAAGTATTGATAAAAAATAACAAAACAAAAACTATAGCTCAAAACCCGTTTCAATCAGCTTTTTAAGGTGTGCAAAAGCCCTGACTGCTGGGGCGCCGTCTATTACATCATGATCCACCAGGGCGGTCAGGTATAGAATTTCCCTTATCTTGATCTCATCGACAACAACCCAGGGCTTCTTAACGACCGAACCGACAGCAAAGCAAAGGGGGTGAACCGAAACGGGGATAATCCAACCATGCATCTCCCCGATCATCCCCAGAGAAGTGACCATTACAGTGCCCATGTTTTTTTTGAAGAAAAACGGTCTCTTAATCATCTGTTTCCAGGCAAAACTCCTGATAAACCCTGGCAGGGCATAATAGGTTTTCATCAAAACCCTGCTTTTACCACCCCCTAAAACAAAATCCTTTTCATTCTCTATATCCTGTTTCCTTCCAGAGCCTATTTCCGCGCTTATTTCCGCAATACTCTTCTTGTTTGTCCCACGAACCAGGTAAGGAAGAGGCACCTTAACACCATTTATTTCCCTTTCAATCATTACTGATATATCAATATCTTCAAAAAGGATTACCTTTCTTTTCCCTTTTCGCAAACCGTGAATCGGCTTATATTCACTAATAGCCTGGCTAATACATTTTATCAACCAGGCGTTAAAAGAAATACTCTCCCCCTGCTCTTTCAGGCAGGCAATTCTATTTCGTGCTTCCGTTACATCAAGCTCCAGGATTACCCTGATATGATGCTTGGCAAAGGCTGCCGCTCCAATATCCATCGTGGCAAGCCTGCTAACAGGGAACTCTTTTGTCTCATATCTTTCAAATTCAGTTATTACGTCCACCTCAAAACTATCTGCTGATCATTGTAAGAACTTCTTACACAAAGTACAGAATGCCTTTTAAATCATATATGATTCATCCTGGCGAAAATTAAAAGTTATGCATGGTCAATGCCAATTGGCTTTTCGGCATAATTGTATCACAAAGGATAAGTATTGATATATTAAGCTTGAACAACTTAATTCAAAGTCTACTCCACATTTGCCGCCAGTTCCTGTGGTAGAAATCCAACGTCATCAAGATAAACAGTTCCCGTTGAACTATTAAAAATAAAACTAATCCCTGTAATTGTTTCGGGGTTAAAAGCGCTGTTCCCCTTTTTAAAATCAGATAATAAAAAGGTATAAGTTGTAAATACAGGTTCCGATAAAAACTCAACAGACAGCGGTTTTTTAAACAACCTGTACTGCGGAGGTGGTGGCAATTCGCCAACGTGGCTTAACGGTAAAGCAGCCACTTCTCCATCCCAATCTATTAAACTTATCGTAAAATCGACAGGTTCGCGGTTCTCAGATACATTGGCTGCAGCAAAGGTTAAAGCCTTTGCATTAAAGTTTACATTTAACCCTTCAGGCAGTGTTATTGTGTAGATTGCCTCCCTGCCGCTTTCCACCGGCCAGCCAAGCTTTAAACTAACTGTATCCCGCAGGCGACCCGAGCCAAGTTCTACCGCTTCTTCGCTCCAGGAAAGAAAGTTCTCTCCATAAGCCCTCCCACCATCAATAGAGAGGGTAGTCAGATTCATATCCTCTTCGAAATCGGCAATTGCGATTGCAGTTCCTTCCCAGTACTGAACATGATAGTGAATATCCGGAAGCCAGATCTGTCCAAGGTGCGGTTCAGTCAACATGGACCTGTATTCACCGCGCTCTCGCAGTGAATCTTCCAGGAAACTACTGATAAAAATCTGTGCAGCCAATTCCTGGGCCTCTTTCGGCATAATGTTGCCGCGGTCCAGGAAAAACCGCGCTATAGTTTGATCTATCCGGCCCCAGTGGGTATTAAACTGCCCGTGATTGGCGCCGTTAATATAAACTGCTGCTTTGATGTGGCTGCTGTTTTCCGTAAATGATACCCGGTCATACTGCATAGCGCCCTGGAAGGACCACACGTCGCCATCGGCTGAACCATGCAGGACAAGATAGTTTATATCATTCAACCCGGTAGCCTGCCTGCGCGGCTGATACTGCCCGTCGGATGGAGCAATGGAGATCACCGCTTGAATTTTAAAACCAAAATCGAATTGCAGATCACCGTGATCCGGGTGAAAAGGCAAATCATTAAAGGCAGCGGCAATAGCAGCAGCTTCTCCGCCCCGGGAATGACCGATCAGCGCTATCTTCTCAGTATCAATCATGCCTTTAAAAATATTGCCTTCCTTATCATTCCAGCTATGCCACAGCGAAAGGTGCTGAAGCAGTAAATAAGCGCGTGCATCGTTTTCACTTTTCAGGCTGCCCAGGATTGCTTCAATAAAACCACCGGCATTTAAAAAGTTTTGGTCAACTGAGGCCACAATATACCCACGGCTGGCAAGTAGTTCCCCAAGATAATCATAGCCGGGATCAGAAAAATCATCCATCATATGGTTTCCGTGTACAACCAGCACCAGCGGAAAAGGCCCTTCCCCTTCGGGATACCATACCCGGGCATTTAAAGGAACTTCATCCAAACCAAAACCCCAATAAGTATTTCGCAACCACATCACCGGGGCCATAGGTTTACCAACCATTTTAGAAACATCCACACTGTATGTAATAATCTCTGCATCCTGCCCGTATTCGCTGCGACGTTTATCCGTCCCACTGCCGTATGTCAGCTCAAGAACATTGTATGGTCCGGCTTCTGCCGGGTGCTCCAGGTTAGGTGACGGCTGCACCTCACTGCGGCTTAAAGATTCGGGAATATCATAGGACGGGCCCGGCCAGGCAATCCAGATCAGGAAGACTAACAGTCCCAGGCCCCCGATAATGCCAAGAAAAGCGGGGACTT
>SLQM01000002.1 GCA_007131435.1 Syntrophomonadaceae bacterium | reverse complement strand
TTATCGCGGTTGGTGGTGGCGATGTATTTGATCATAAGTTATTGGACCAGGGCCCTACTCATTTTCAAATGAGTGACTTGCCAAATACTGAAAGGGGTAATGTAGCTTTTGCCGGACACCGGGCTGGAAGATGGAATTTTTTCCTAAATATCGATAAGCTTGATGAAGGTGATGAAATATACCTCGATGTTGACGGTTACCGCTTTATCTACCTTGTCGAGTGGACGTTAATTACTGATAAATACGATTGGGATCCAGTAGATCCAACAGAGTATCCGGCAATAACCCTGCAAACCTGTGAGCCTGTAGGTGTTCCAAACCCAGACTGGCGCCTGTTTGTCAGGGGCAAACTTGATGAAGTTATCTATATACCTGTAGAAACACCTGAAGCAAACTAATACAGCTATTATTCAGCCTGTGCCATTTAAGAATATATTTCTGCAGGAGGATTTATGCGAGTCGAGGATGCCGATGAGCAAAGGGTTATAAATATTATACGGCGTTGCAGGTTTTGTAATTCGCCGCTTGAGCATACTTTTGTCGATCTCGGTGTATCCCCACTTGCAAATTCCTATATAAGCGCTAAAGAGCTTGCCGCAGTGGAGGCTTTTTATCCTCTTCATGTTTACGTTTGCTCATCCTGTTTCTTAGTCCAAGTTGGCGAAATAAAAAGTCCGAAAAAAATATTTAGTGACTACGCTTATTTTTCTTCTTACTCAGATAGCTGGTTAAAACATTCATCTGCTTTCGCTCATATTGCAATTGAACAGTATGGCTTAAACAGCAGCAGCATGGTCGTAGAAATAGGAAGTAATGACGGTTACCTGCTAAATTATTTTTTTAGAGCAGGAATACCGGTGCTTGGTATAGAGCCTGCATATAATGTAGCTGCTGTTGCTCAATCTAAAGGTTTAAATACAATAACCCGTTTTTTTAACAAAGCCCTGGCAAAAGAGCTTGTCAAAGATGGCCTGCAGGCTGATCTTTTGGTCGGTAATAATGTATTGGCTCATATTCCAGATATCAATGACTTTGTAGCAGGCTTAAAGATATTGTTAAAGCCTAAAGGGGTAATCAGCATGGAATTCCCGCACCTGCTGACCCTAATTAAAGAGGTTCAGTTTGATACTATATACCATGAGCATTACTCATATTTCTCACTTTCTACGGTATTGGAAATATTTAATCGCTATGATTTAGAGATATTTAATTGTGAACTAGTGAAAACGCATGGAGGGTCGCTAAGAATAAGCGCATGTCACAAGAACTCTGAAACTAATAGACAGAAGGAAACTGTTAAAGAAATACTGGAATATGAGCAAAAAGAAGGCCTTAAAGATCTGGCGGTTTATGAAACATTTAACGACAAAGTCAGAAATTTAAAACGAAGTATTCTTAGCTTTTTAATCCAGCAAAAAGATGAAGATAAGTTTCTTGCAGCTTATGGAGCGCCGGCCAAGGGCAATACATTGCTTAATTATTGTGGAATTGGAACAGATTTTATTAGCTTTACTGTAGACCGCAATCCTCATAAACAGGGGTTCTATTTGCCAGGGAGCCGAATTCCTATTTATAAGCCTAAGAAGGTATTTGATCTTAAGCCAGACTATTTAATCATATTGCCCTGGAACCTGAAAGATGAAATCATGGATCAAATGGCTGATATTAGAAGCTGGGGTGGTCAATTTGTAACATTGGTTCCCAAAGTTGATATTTACTGAGGGGTGTTGAAATGTTTTTATCTTGCAAAAGGAGATTGACTGTATTATTGATAATTACTTCTTTTTCAGTAGTAATGTTTACAGCCTGTGAAACCGAGGAAGAAGTATTTGACGAGAGACCTTTGATAGCAGTTAACAGCTATATTTATGAGCTTTCAAATGCTTTAATTGACGATCTTTTTATAGCTGATTTGAAGGGTTGGTCCAGGGAGTATTATGAAGATGACCTGCCCTTTTATTATGATCAGGAACGGCGCGAATGGCTGGCTGAGCATCGCAAAAATTTAGAAACAATCAGGAATAATCACCTGGTTGAGCAATTCCCTTCAGAAGAAGAAATAGCAGAATGGGAAGTAGTGATTGTTCGTGGTGACCAGGAATGGCTGCTTGAAGGCGATGAAGTAAATAATGCACTGCAGAAATTGAGCGATCTTTTCGACGAGGTTATGGAAATATTAGAAATGATCGAGGACGCTGAGGGGGAGCTTGACGAAGCCCAATCAAAACAGGTCTTAGAAGTACTGGAAATAATTGAGCCCAGGGTTAATGAAGTGAGGGAGGTTCTTTTTCGACAATGATATTTGAAAATCTTTCTTTAAAAGGATCATGCCTGTTAAAGCTGGAAAAACACCTGGATGAGAGAGGTTTTTTTGCCCGCACCTTCTGCAGTAAAGAATTTGAAGAAAAAGGTTTAAATAATAAATTTTTGCAATCCAGTATTTCATATAATAGCAAAAAGGGAACTTTGCGGGGAATGCATTACCAGGTTGCCCCACATGAGGAAGTAAAACTTGTCCAATGTGTAAAAGGCGCTATATACGATGTAATCATAGACTTACGGACTAATTCTTCAACATACTGCCAATGGGTTGGAGTTGAGTTAAACGAGGATAACGGCAACCTGGTTTATGTTCCCAAAGGATTTGCCCATGGATTTCAAACTCTTACAGATGAAACAGTTGTTTACTATCAAATCTCCGATTTCTACGCACCTGAATCAGCCAGGGGAGTGAGGTGGGATGATCCGGCCTTTGGTATTAATTGGCCAATAGATGAGCCTGTAATATCAATCAAGGATAGCAGGCTGCCGGACTATAAACGATGAAAAATGTATTGCTTACTGGCGCAAGAGGTTTTATTGGACTGCATTGCATGGAAATACTCCTGGAAAAGGGATTTAACGTTCATGCTGTTTCATCAAGAGGCAGGCAGATTAATTACTTAAAGCAGGTAGAATGGCATCATGCTGACCTGCATAATGCAGAGCATGTACTGCGCTTGATGGCTGAAATTAAACCTGAATACCTGCTGCACCTGGCCTGGGATGTAAGCCAAGGGGTTTACTGGAGTTCACTTGAAAATCTAAGATGGATTAAATCTAGTCTTACACTATTTCAGGCATTTATTGAATCCGGGGGACGAAGGGCTTTAATGGCTGGAAGCTGTGCAGAGTATGATTGGAGTTATGGCTATTGTATTGAAGAAAAGACTCCCTTAAAACCATCAACCCTTTACGGGTCTTGCAAGGATGCATTAAGAACTGTTTACCTGTCAGCTGCCAAGGAGTCTGGCGTAAGCTGTGGGTGGGCGCGTTTATTCTTTTTATACGGCCCGCATGAACATCCAGGCAGGCTTATACCGTCGGTAATTATTTCGCTGTTAAAGAAAGAAACAGTGCTGTGTACGCATGGTGAACAAGTCAGGGATTATCTGTATGTAAAAGATGCAGCAAGGGCCCTTGTATCTTTTTTGGAAAGCAATGTTGAGGGTCCTGTAAATATTGCATCCGGTACACCACTGGTTTTGAAAGATTTGATATACTATACAGCTGAAATTACTGGAAACTCTGGGTTGGTTCAGCTTGGCGCCCTGGCAGCAGCTAAAGATGATCCTCCTTTGCTTCTTGCCAGTACAAAGCGGCTTCACTCTGAGGTTGGCTGGCATCCTGGGTATACATTGTATGAAGGTATGGAAGAAACTGTTAAATGGTGGCTAAAGAAGTTATAAAGAATTTTGAAGGGGTGTGTAAGAATTTGAAGGCACAAGAAAAATTAAATATTATTATCGTCGGTACAGGATATGTTGGTTTGACCACCGGGCTCGCTCTTGGATACCTTGGACACAAAGTAACCTGTGTTGATACTGACACCGCAATTATTGATAAGTTGGAAAGAGGTATTTCAACTATCTATGAGCCTGGGCTGGAAGATCTTTTAAAAGATAAGGGAAACATTGTTCAGTTTACCGATCGGCTCTTAGAAAGCCTTTCAAATGCCGATATAGTTGTAATAGCAGTTGGGACGCCTTCAAAAAGTAATGGCGATACAGATTTGAGTTTTGTTGAAGCGGTAGCACGAGAGGTAGGCTCAGCAATGGATCCCGATCAGCCACCGGTTATAGTAAATAAATCGACAGTTCCAATCGGGACCGCAAGAAGAGTTGAGGCTGTAATAAAGGAAGAACTGGAGCGAAGAGGAATATCATCTACTTTCAGTGTTGCATCAAACCCGGAATTTTTAAGGGAAGGCGCAGCTTTACACGACACCTTCTATCCCGATCGAATTGTTGTCGGGGCAAATGACATGCATGCCCTGAATATGTTGAGACAGATGTATGCCCCAATCCTTGAACAGACTTTTACACCACCGCAATCAGTACTCAGACCTGAAAGCTATAGCCTCCCGGCCCTTGTTACAACAAGCCCGACCAGTGCAGAGTTAATAAAATATTCGGCTAATGCTTTTCTTGCTATGAAGATATCTTTTATTAATGAATTTGCAACTATTGCAGAAAAGGTTGGTGCTGATATTAACGAAGTAGCAAAAGGAATTGGGCTGGATAAAAGAATTGGTACCGGCTTTTTAAAAGCCGGAGTTGGATGGGGAGGAAGTTGTTTCCCGAAAGATGTCCGGTCAATTCTATTTACAGCAGGACAGTATAACTGCGAGCTGCAGTTAATTAGCGCAGCGCTGGATGTTAACCAGAAACAGCGTATGAAAATTATTGAAAAACTTCAGCAAACGCTGAAAGTTGTCAGAGGCAGTACAATTGGCATATTAGGGCTAGCTTTTAAACCAAACACAGATGATATCCGAGAATCTCCGGCAATTGATATAATCAATGAGCTTTTAGAAATGGGGGCCCGGGTTAAAGTATATGATCCTGTAGCCCAGCAGAAATACAGGGAAACATACCCGGAACAAAAAATAGTTTACTGTGATTCTGCTGTTGACACTGCCAGGGAATGCGATGCACTGGCTATATTAACAGATTGGGATGAGTTCTGGCAATTGCCATGGAAAGAGATTGGTCAATCTATGGATCAGAAAATAATTATTGATGGACGAAATATGTTGAATTGCGAGGAAATAAAAAAATATGGATTCACCTATAGCGGAATCGGCAGGTAAATTGAGGGGGATGCTTCTTGAACAGGAAAATAATATTCCTGATTACCCGTGCTGACGATTTCGGGGGTGCACAGGCACATGTCCTTTTAATGGCTGAAGCTTTAATTAAGCGCGATTATAATGCTATTGTGATGGCGGGCGGAGAAGGTTACTTATCTGAAAGCTTGGAAAGCATTAAAATCAGGCATATTATACTTGAGAACCTAGTTCACCCTATAAGGCCTTATAAAGACCTAAAAGCTTACCGTGAAATAGTAGGTTGGTTAAAGCAGGAAAAACCGGATTTACTGACTACGCATTCAAACAAGGCAGGTCTATTGGGCCGTCTTGCTGCAAAAAAGCTTGGAATTCCAGTTGTCTTTACTTCACACGGATTTTTATTCTCTGATGGAACTGTATTTATAAAAAGAAAAATCTACCAGTATATTGAGATGATTTTATCAAGGTTCACAGATCGGGTAATTACGGTCTCTGAAAGCGAATTTAAACTGGCAGTTGACCGTAAAGTAGCAACTCTCGATAAAGTAAGAGTAATCCATAATGGTTTGCCTGACATCGGGCCCGAACAGATAGCAGTTCCGGCAGCACAACCGCCACAATTAATTATGGTAGCGCGGTTTGCTGAACCGAAAGATCATCGGTTATTAATCCAGTCCCTGGCAGGGTTGGTTGATCAAGCATGGACGCTAGTCTTGGTTGGGGATGGCCCACAAAAAGCTGATATAGAAAAGCTGATCATCAAAAAGAACCTCGAAGATAGAGTTATACTAAAGGGTTCCAGGCTTGATGTGCCAGAAATATTAGCTAAATCACAGCTTTTCATTTTAAGTTCAAAGAGAGAGGGGTTCCCGCTAAGTATTTTGGAAGCGATGAGGGCAGGGTTGCCAGTACTGGCATCAGATGTCGGTGGGGTCAATGAAGCTATAGTTGATGGCGATACCGGTATTTTGTATACATCTGGATGTATGGAAAGCCTGAGAAGTGGGATTATAAAACTGATTGGCGACCCTCAATTAAGGCAAAGTATGGGTAGAAAAGGCCGCAACCGCTATCTGGAAAAATTTAGCTCAGAAACTATGGTAGAAAAAACTTTAGCAGTATATAATGAGCTATTGATTTGAAGTATATTTGTAGATATAAGCTGAAATGATTTTATATAATTAGTGTGGGGGGGGGAAATATAATGAAAGTGGTTATACTGGCCGGTGGAATGGGTACCCGCCTGGCCGAGGAAACAATAACCCGGCCGAAACCGATGGTTGAAATAGGCGGCAGACCAATAATATGGCATATTATGAAACATTATGCTTATTATGGATATAAGGAGTTTATAATTGCCCTGGGCTACAAGGGCGAGATGATCAAACAATACTTTCACGACTATTTCTGTATGAATGGCAGTGTTTCTATATCTTTAGCTGACGGTATTATAAAAGTGCATGACGAAGTAAAGGAAGACTGGAAAGTGCATCTTGTTGAAACCGGCCTGCAGACGAATACAGGAGGTAGAATTAAGAAACTTATTTCATGGATAGATGATGGGCCTTTTTTACTGACTTATGGTGACGGGGTAAGCAACGTTAACCTGAACCTGCTTGTAAACTACCACCTTGAAAACGGCAAGCTTGTTACTGTAACTGCAGTTCGCCCCCCGGCGCGTTTTGGCAGCCTAGAATTTGGAGAAAACAACATGGTAAAAGAGTTTGTTGAGAAGCCCCTGAGCGGTGAGGGCTGGATAAACGGCGGTTTTTTCGTTGTTGAAAAAGCGGCAATTGATTATATATCCGATGATGTGCCATGGGAAAGCGAACCCCTGCGTAAAATAGCGGCTGCGGGGCAGCTAGTTGCATATAAGCATGATGATTTTTGGCAGTGTATGGATACTTACCGGGAGTTAAAAATCCTGGAAGATTTTTGGAAGAGTGGGGATGCACCATGGAAAATATGGAAATAAATATATTTAGCCAGATCATGGTAAATAGAGAATAATAAAGTGAGGGAGAGCAATGGTTGAAACAGAAGCAGATAAAGAAAAAATGAGCTTTTGGCTTGATCGGCCCTGCCTAATAACCGGGGCCAGCGGTTTCCTTGGTGGCTGG
>SLQM01000237.1 GCA_007131435.1 Syntrophomonadaceae bacterium | reverse complement strand
TTAACCCATGCAATGACCCACCAGGTAGGCGGCCTTTTAGATCTCCCTATCGGGACAATCAGCGCCGTTTTACTGCCTTACGTGATGAAGTTTAACTTAATTGCCTGTGTAGACAAGTACGCTGAAATTGCCAAAGCGATGGGTGCGCAGACCAACGACCTTTCCACGCGTGAAAAGGCTGAGATGGCAATAACCCTGGTTCAGGAACTGTCAGGTGACCTGGGTATCCCGTCCGGCCTGGCCGACCTGGGCTTGCCGGAGGACTCAATCCCCGAGCTTAGCCGCAATGCCATCCATGATGCCTGTTTCATCACCAACCCCAGGGACGCCGATGAAGAAGACATAATGAACATATTCCGCTCAGCCCTAAAAGCACAGGGAGGTGTTAAATAGTGGTTATCCAGAGCAAGAAGAGGCTCATTGAAAAACTGACCGGGGTTCACAGTTCAAAACGATCCTACTACGTGGCCCTGAAGGAAAAAATTAATGAACTGCTGGAGATAAAAAGGGAATGGGAGGTAACATTTTCTGCTGTCACCGACCTACTGGTCTTTATTAACCAGAACTACGAAATACAGAGGGTAAACCAGGCGGCCGTTGATTTCTTCACCATGCAGGAAGATGAAATTATTGGTTCAAAATGTTACAAGCTCTTCTACGGCAGGGATGAAAAGTGCACACCCTGTATAGCTGACCAGGTTCTAAATTCACAAAAAACTTCTTACCTGCAAACAAGAACCCGTTATAACCGTGTTCTCGACATTTTTGCCTACCCTGCCTTCACCGAAGACAATCAGCCTTACGGAGTTACATATTACGCTAAGGACGTTACCCGCCTGGTTGATTCAATCAAGCTTGTATCAATGGGAGAAATGTCGGCAGGTGTCGCCCACGAGCTAAACAGCCCGCTTACCGCTATAGTTGGAAACTCTCAGCTGCTGCTGCGAGAAACTTCACCGGAAGACCCGCAGTACCAGCTGATTAAAGATATTCATACAAGCGGTATACGCTGCCAGCGAATAATAAAGAACCTGCTTACTTTTTCACGGCAGGATGAATTTACTTTTGAAGAAGTGGACTTGAACAAGGTGGTAGAAAGCGCCCTGGCGCTTGCCGCTTACCAGATAGAAAAAAGCAGCATTGACCTGGTTGTCAGGCTGGATGAAAAAATGCCTGTTCTATCCGGAAGCGCTAACGGGTTGGAGCAGATCATAGTCAACCTGCTGCTCAATGCAAAAGATGCCGTGGAGGAAAGAATGAGGAATGAAAATAATGGCGAAAAGGGTACCGTAACCATTGAAACAAGGCAGCATCCCGACGGTAATTACGCTATTGTTGATATATCCGACACCGGGTACGGTATTGAACAGGAACACATATCCCAGATTTTTAACCCCTTTTACACGACCAAGCAGAGCGGCAAGGGAACAGGCCTGGGGCTTTCTGTAAGCCTGGGCATTGCCCAGGCCCATGGCGGCCTGATAGATCTTGATACAACCGTAGGAAAAGGCAGCACTTTTAGCCTGATTTTGCCTGTTCAGCAGTCGGGAAACCATTGCAGTGAAGAATAAACTGTCGGCAGCAGTTTATCTGCTATCCCTTAGATCTGAGGCTTGAGGAGGAAAATAAAGGTGGCAGACCAGCCAATTTTTCTAATAGTTGATGACGAGCAGGAAGTATGCAACTTCTTCGGCTATCTTCTCAAACAAAAAGGCTACCGGGTGGAAACAGCCAATACTGGCGCTGAAGCATTTGGAAAGCTAAAAGAATATACCTTTTCAACCGCCCTGGTTGACCTGAAACTGCCCGATGCAAATGGCCTGGATATTTTAAGAGAAATAAAGCAGGTTCAACCCCGGTGTGAAGTGATTATTATTACCGGTTACTCCACCGTGAAATCGGCCGTGGAAGCGATCCAGCTGGGCGCCTTTGACTATGTGGAAAAACCTTTTGTCGATATAAATGAAATGGAAGAACTTCTGGAGCGCTCACTGGATGTAAAAACTGAGGCAGAAAAAATATCCCTCGCACAAAAGGATCTCGGTTTTGTGATCGGGAAAAATCAGAAAATGATCAGGTTGGTATCAGCTGCACAGAAGATTGCCAAGAAAAACATTACTGTCTTAATCCAGGGTGAAACCGGAACCGGTAAAGAAGTGCTGGCCCGCTATATTCATTCTGCCAGCCATCGCTGTGACCGCCCTTTTCTTGCCTTTAACTGCGGGGCTTTTACCGAAACCCTTTTAGAGAGTGAACTTTTTGGCCATGAAAAAGGTTCATTTACCGGGGCTACGCATAAGAAAAAAGGTATTTTTGAGCAGGCTAACAAGGCTACCCTCTTCCTGGATGAAATTGACTCTGCAAGCCCGGCAATTCAAATTAAACTGTTACGGGTGCTGGAAACGGGAGAGTTTTTAAGGGTTGGCGGAGAAGAGATGTGCAAGGCAGATGTCCGAATTATAACAGCCACTAACGCTAACCTGGCTGCTAAAGTAGCAGAAGGAAAATTCCGGGAAGATCTTTTTTATCGTTTAGATGTAGCATCGCTTAGTATCCCACCGCTGAGAGAACGGCCGGACGATATTGAACTTTTTATAAGATACTTCCTGGAAAAGGAATCGGCAGCCAAAGATATCCCCATTAAACAGTTATCGGAAGAAGCGCTGCGGTTGATGAAAAAACACTCCTGGCCGGGCAATATCAGGGAACTATCAAACACAGTTGCCCAGGCCCTTCTTCTGTGCAAGGGCAAAGTAATAGATATAGAAGATCTACCCGATAGGATCAGAAAAGAAATAGCTGCAGAAAAACCTGTAGAGACAGAAACTGAAGTTGGAGATGAAAAGCTTTTTTTCTCAGGGACATTTAAGGAAGGCGAGAGGCTTGATGAACTATTAACCCAGTTTGATCAAGCCCTTTTAGAATCAATTACCTTCCGCGATGGATTCCCCTTTGAAACTTTTAACAATACTTTATCTGCATGGAAAGATCGTATGGTAGCCCAAATTATTGAATCAGCAATTGAGGATACTTACGGAAACCAGGCCAAGGCGGCCAACCTGCTGGGTATTACCCCAAGGGCTTTAAGGTATCACTTGCAAAAAGGAATAAAAGATCTGAAATAAATTGATCATCAGGCATCAGCATTATATTTATTCATTGCTGATTCTACCCCTTCTTGTAAAAAGCAGAGCGCTGCATCAACAGCCCGCTCAAGTGCTTCGTTTATTAAATCCAGGTCGGGCTGTTCAATTTTTTGCAAGACATAGTCAGCGCCTCCCAAAAACGGTGGCGGCTTACCTACGCCGATCCGCAGGCGGCTGAATTCAACTGTCCCGAGTGAATCGATAATCGATTGAATGCCCCTGTGCCCTCCACTGCCACCGCTTTTTCGCAGCCTGATTTTCCCCGAAGGCAGATCGAGATCATCGCAAACCACAAGAAGATCATCCAGGGATAGATCATAATGAGCGATCAACTCCCGGACCGCCCTGCCGCTGAGGTTCATATAGGTTAAAGGTTGAGCAAGCATAACCTGCCGGCCTTCATATTCTGCAATAGCGTACAGGGCCCAGTGCCTGCTTTCGGGTTCACCACTTTTTATACGGTGCGACAGAGCCTCAATAACCCGGAACCCAAGATTATGCCTGGTCCCGGCATATTTAATTCCGGGGTTACCCAAACCGACAATTAATTTCATCACATTTCTCCGACAGCTTTATTAACAGCTAGAACCAGGAAGATGATGCGCTGCATAACATCCTGGCTTTAAGTCCCTGTGCTTAAAAACAATGCCCCTAAAACAGGGGCATTGATCATAAACAGCTGGACGTTCCGAATCACCAGTTTGGAGAAAAATTAATTTACTGGCCTTCTTCACTTTCTTCTTCACCAGCAGCTTCTTCAGCCTCTTCACCTTCTTCGGCAGCGGCTGCTTCTTCTTCGCCTTCTTCAAGCTCTTCCTCGACTGCAGGCTCAAGTTCTTCTTCAGCCATCGGGGCCAGCACCTGGGCCAGGGTAGTATCCGGTGGTGTAATTAATTCAATGTCATCTCCCAGGATAAGGCTTTCAGCAGTGATATTGTCACCAATATTTAATGCAGAAATATCTACATCAAACTGTTCCGGAATATCTCCCGGTAAACATTTCACGTCAACCATGCGGGTTACAAACGAAAGGACACCGCCTTCGCTAATACCTTCCGGTTCTCCGATAAAGTTTAGGTGAACAGCAACTTCAATTTTGTCAGTCATCGAAATACGGATAAAGTCAACATGCAGGATCCGATCCTGAACGAGCATATCTCTCTGGATGTCTTTAAACATCACAGTTTCCTGACGGGTTTTCTTTCCTTTCGACTTGACTTTCAGGTCCAGGAGAACATTGCCGCCCCCTGTTGATAATACCTGTCTTAAAGTCCGTCCGTCAATTACCAGGGGTAAATTATCGTCACCCCTGCCATATATAACAGCAGGTACCAGATCATCACTGCGTATCTGGTTAAGTTCTCCCTTGGTCATGGACGGGCGAGTTTGTACTTCTAATTCCATTCTATCCATTCATTCCAGCCTCCTTCTGCAATAGTATACTGCAGGAAGCAGTGAAAATCAACATAATTAAAAGAGTTCACTAACAGAACGCCTATTATGGATGCGGATTACAGCTTCCCCAATCAGCGGGGCAACAGATAGCGGCCTGAAACAGTCCCGCAGGCCCTTAATCATTCCTTTATCCACAGGGATTGTATTTGTATAAACAACCTCGTTAACCTTAGAATCACTGAGACGGCGCAGGGCCGGGCCGGAGAAAACGGGATGGGTGCAGCAGGCATATACCTCTTTGGCGCCTTGTTCGATAAGGGCATCGGCCCCTAAGGTTATAGTTCCTGCTGTATCAATCATGTCATCAATGAAAATTGCACTTTTATTTTCCACGTCACCGATAATATTCATAATTTCGGCCTTGTTGGGAGCAGGCCGTTTCTTTTCAATAATCGCAATCGGCATCTCCAGGCGGGTGGCAAGATCACGGGCCCGGGTTACTCCTCCCAGGTCAGGTGATACAACTACCCCGTCAGCTATTCTTTTTTGCTTAAAATACCTTGACAATATAGGTAAAGCCGTCAAGTGGTCAAGCGGGATATTGAAGAAACCCTGGATCTGGCCGGCATGTAAATCCATGGCTACTACCCTGGTCGCCCCTGCAGCGGTTATCATATCAGCCAGGAGCTTGGCTGTGATTGGATCCCGGGCTTTTGTTTTACGATCCTGCCTGGCATAGGCGTAGTAAGGAGCAACAACATTTAAAGTTTTTACAGATGCCCTTTTTAAGGCATCTACGATGATTAACAGTTCCATTATACTGTCGTTAATCGGCCCGCAAAGCGGCTGAATCAGAAATGAATTTGTACCGCGAACGCTCTCACCGATGCTGATCGATATTTCTCCGTCGCTAAAGCGGCTAACCTCACAGTTCCCCAGTGGCACCCCCACGTAGTTGGCTATCTCTTCTGCCAGCGCCCTGTTAGCGCTCCCGCAAAAAATCTTCAGTTCATCTCCATTAACCAATTAATTTCCCTCCTGCGGATATTGTAAACATTTTGATGAATTTACTTCCGGTTGTTTAGAATCAGGCTTTAACTTGTTCTATTCTTGGCGCCTTTTTTCCTGCATAAAAGAGGATTCTTTTATTTAACCATGGGACCGGTAAGGACCGATTATTTCGCCTTCCTCAACTGTCATATTCTTGATAAAAGATGATTGTATAACAGCCCCACCTTTGACTACTGCAGAGATGAGGTGAGCGTGCGGACCGATAACACAGCCAGGGCCGATTACCGTATCCCGCTGAAGGACAGAACCTGGAAGGATAACCGTATCTTTTCCAATTTTAACGCTATAATCTATATATGTATTTTCAGGATCAACCATCGTTACCCCTGATTCCATCAGGGAAGTATTAATTCTTTTGCGCATTATTTTTTCGGCATCAGCGAGCTGGGCCCTGTTATTAATACCAAGACCCACCCTGTAATCATTTACAGTGTAGATGGCTGAGGTATGCCCTTCCCTGCGCATCAGCGAAAGAACATCGGTAAGGTAGTATTCATGCTGGACGTTATCTGTTTTCAGGAGGGGTAGAAAGTGCTTAAGAAGCTTTAAATTGAAACAATAGGTTCCTGTGTTTATCTCATCTATCTTCTTTACCTCTGAAGATGCATCTCTATCTTCAATTATCTCTTTCAGGTATCCTGATTCATCACGGATAACCCTGCCGTATCCCTTTGGCTCAGGCATCCTTGTTGTGGCTACAGATGCAGCAAGATTATCCTGTTTATCTAAAAGCAGTTTTAACTCAGGTACTGTTAATAGCGGGGTGTCTCCACAGAGCACAAGCAGCCTACCCTGCCCGGGCAGGTTTTTAACCGCCTGCATAACGGCATGGCCGGTTCCAAGCTGCTCTTCCTGCAGCACATAGCTCCACCGGACACCAAGAGTCTCTTTAACCTGCGAAGCGCCGTGGCCGACGACAATAGCAACCTGGTTCGTCAGCGCAGCGGCGCTTTCTAATACATATTCAACCATCGGCCGGCCGCAAAGGGGATGCAAAACTTTTGGCAAACATGAATACATCCTTTTCCCTTCACCAGCGGCCAATATAACAGCATACAACTGATCCATCTAAAATCCCCCAGTATAATATCTAATGATGACATTATACTGCAGATGTAGTTCAAGAAGCAAAACAGCTTGACCTGCCCTTAAATATAATCTGCCTGGACAGGGGCGGCGCTTAGTTCCCTATTATAAACTTCCAACACGGACTCCTGGATAACTTCCCTCGTTTCAGAATTAATTGGATGGGCAATATCCCTGAATTCACCGTTTGGAGTCCGCTTACTGGGCATGGCAACAAATAAGCCATTGTTCCCTTCGATCACCCTTACATCATGAACGACAAACTTATCATTCAGGGTAACGGAAACAATAGCTCTCATCTTGCCTTCCTGGGTAATCTTTCTAACTCGCACATCTGTTACAATCATGGATGAACACCTCTTAATATCTATTTTATAAATAATAATAATACCGAATACAAAGTAAAGTTATTTTCGATAAGCTGAAAGTAATTCCTGCTTTTATGAGAAAATTTTCACTAACACTATAAAAGCAATAGACATAATATTCTTATAATAAAGTGTTAGTCAAAAAATATTACTCTAATTTTTAATTATA
>SLQM01000162.1 GCA_007131435.1 Syntrophomonadaceae bacterium | reverse complement strand
CATGTTAAAGTATTAAAATCAATGCTTAAAACTCGGGATCTGAATCGTAGTCATCATCAGGGCCGAGCTTATAGCCCGGATGAGGTTCAAAGTCTACTGAAGCACCATGATCTTCATCTTCGTCTTCATCTTTTGGCCCCAGCGCGTCTTCATATTCTACCCTCGGTTTATAGTCAGGATTAAATTCGGGATCAGGCTCAGAAAGAATATCTTCTTCCTTGGAATCAATATCGCTTAACAGAGTATATTCTTCTTTTTCCTCTTCGGCGAAGTTATCTTCAACTACCTGTTTTTCTTTTTTATCGTCCAACCATTCTTCTTTATCCAGGACAGCAAGCTGAGCCTCCATGAATGAGCGAAAGCGCAGTTTAAAAACCTGCCCCTGCTTGATAAGGTCTTCATTCTCCTCAATGACTTTGCTTGAACGTAGACGAGCCTCTTCCAACATTTGCCTGGCATCCCGTGCTGCTTCACGTTTAATCAAGTCTGCTTCGCGCCTGGCAGCATTTTTAACTTCTTCTGCAGTCTCCTGCGCTACTACAATTGCATTATGCATTGTTTGTTCCATCTTATGATAATTCTTATTTTTCTCTTGCAACTGCTCAACTTTTTCTTTCATCTCCAGGTTTTCACGCAGCAGCGTCTCAAGATCTCTTGCAACCCGATCTAGAAAATCATCTACATCTTCGATGTCATAGCCGCGAAAAGCACGTTCGAATTCTTTATTCTGTATATCCAACGGTGTAATAGTCAAAATTAGCCCTCCCTGAAAAAAGTTAATTAAATTCCTTCTTTGGAAATCTTCGACAATACAAATCTTTTTCCTGCCTTATCAGCTATATTTTTTCAATTTTAAATGCATTCTACCTTTTCTTGTTTCTCCACCAACCTCGGCTATTTTAACCCGCCCCCTACCTTTAAGAGAAAGCTGGTCTCCTTCTTTCAGGTTGAGCGAAGGCGAATTAACCGGTCGCCAGTTAACCCTGACCAGCCCACCTTTGACAAGGGTTACAACTTTCGACCTTGAAATACCAAAGCCCAGGGCCAACACGGCATCTACCCTGAGGCTGGCCACGGTTCCTTTTATATCCTTTCCGTCGTCCTCTGCCAGGGGCAGCTGTTCGGGATCAATTGCGGTGCAGCTTACGCTTACCCTGCCAACCTGATCAAGGTTTTGAGAGATATAGTCTGCTTTTGCTTTAATAACCATAACGGCCGCAGAACTGTCTGGTAAAACTAAAATGTCGCCAACTTGATCACGGCGCAGCCCCAGCGCAAGCACCGCGCCCAGCAAATCGCGATGGGTGATATCGTTTTCTCCCCTTTTCCAGGTCACAAGAATTGCTTCGATAGGCGGAATATCACCCTGTCTTTGCGCCGAAAAGATATTCAAAACATTCCTTTCCGCCGCGGGATGCCCTCCGTATACGGTATAGGATAAATCATGACGTTTACCAAGCGCTGCTTCGGCCAACTCCAACTGCCTTGGATCGAGAAAAGCTGTTACATGTTCTTGATGGCCGGCCATTTCATCTAATTTCCGTTGAAAATGTTGCAGCCATTGTTTTTCTGTTTCAGACAGGGGTGATGCTTTAGCCACGAGTTAGCCCCCTATTAGTAAAATTGATTGCGTATGGCTACTTCGAGTATCCGCAGCAGAATTAACAGGACAATGGGTGAAAGATCGAGATAGCCCATTCCCATGCGAACTTGCGGTATAACATTTCTCAACGGGGCAAGCAAAGGTTCTGTAACCCCATATACAAACTGGTAAATTGTATTAAGGGTCGGGTTTCCGCCGCTGCCGCTCATCATGAACCAGGACATAATAATCCTGGCCAGCAAGATATAATAGTAAAGGCGCATAAAAACTAGTAATGCATCGACTAAGATATTGATTTTGATCACCTGCTTTTACTTGTAGTTATTGTTACCCCGGTACATTTTATCAGTTAAAAAGGGCACTGCCAATCCGGACCATGGTAGCCCCTTCTTCAACTGCAATCACGTAATCATTAGTCATACCCATTGATAGTTCTGCTAACTGCAGGCCTGCTTTTGCATGTGCATCACGCAGTTCACGCAGTTTCTTAAAACATGGCCGCACCTCTTCCGGTTCATCAACAAATGGTGCCATGGTCATTAACCCTTTTACTTTTATACGGTCGAAATATGCCAAATGCTCAATAAAACCTGCCAGCTTTTCAGGCTCTAAGCCAAACTTACTCTCTTCTCCTGAAACATTAACCTGGATCAGTGTATCTACTATCTGATCAGTTTTTTCTGCACAGCGCTGAAGAGCTTTTGCCAGGGAAAGGCGATCGAGGGAATGAATTAAGCCATAGTGGGATATAACATCCCTGGCCTTGTTGCTCTGCAAGTGGCCTATAAAATGCCAGTTTAAATCCGGCAGGGTCCTTACTTTTTCTTCTGCTTCCTGGACCCTGTTTTCTCCAAAATCAGTTATTCCCAGTCCGGCAGCCTGGCGCACTGTTTCAATGCCCACGGTTTTTGTAACGGCAATCAACTTTACATCTGCAGCACTTCTGCCAACCCTTTCGACCGCCCGGCTGATTTCCGTCATCACTTTTTTATAATTTTCAGCAATCATCTTAGCTATTCTCCCTTGAAATATTAGTTCAGACGTCTACCTTCTTCAACCAGTTCCGGCCTTGATATAACCAGGCTGTAAGGGTTAAGCCCTTCTACCATGACATTTTCTTCCTGTCGGTCTATGATATTTACTTCCTGGAAGATCACCCGGCCTCCCCGGTTTAAAAATACTCCCTGTTTTCCTTCTTTTTCAAACACAGCTTCGCCCGGTATAATCACACCTTCCCTGCGGTTATAACTAATTATAGCAGCAGCATGTCTTACCTGGTCAAAACCGGAGACCTGGCTGTTAATACGATAGGATAAACGAACCTCCCGGCTATCTTCATCAATCTCTGAATAATAAAGCTCAGCCCTGGTAGTATCGCCGGCGGCAAAATCGAACTCCAGATCTATCTGCTTAAATTCTGCCAGGGCCCTGCCGGAATGAATAGGCAGGGTAAAATGAAAAAACCATTGCCAATTATTAACAAGTTTTACAATTGGCTGTCCGGCAAACACCAGTTGCCCTTCCATGGTAAAAGTACCTTCTTCATTTTCCGGATTGAAGCCTGCTTTTTCTTCGAAAAGCAGGTCTGATAAACTTTCAAAACCATCAAGGTAGTGTGATAAAAATCCCGGCTGTTCACTGTACAATACCACCAGTTCCCGAAAAGCGCTGTCCGGAAGCTTATCAGGGTATGCCTCATGCGGCCCAGTATATGGCCCTTCAGGATCATTCTCCTTCCCTTCTTCACCTTCGGACAAAATACTTTCCCGATCCGAGGGAAAAATATTCTGCCAGTAAGAAAGCAGTTGATCCCATAATTCCTGGTCCACCTCTTCTTCCGCCGCACCTTCTAAAGATCTCATATCCTCCTGTGCAAGAACCCCGATAGTAGCAAGCTCGGTACCAACCGCCACCCTTTCACCAGGTTCTGCAAGGTGCAAGACCATTCCACTAACCGGAGACTCGATAACCTCTTCGATCCTGGTTACTATCCCTTCTACTTTAACCTCCTGGACCATAATACCCGGTTCTGCCTCTACAACTTTTAGTCGCCAGGCCAAGAACTGCTCACCGAGCCAGTGGTAACCAAGCTGGAGAAGAACAATTAGGGCAAGAAACAAAAGGATATAAAAAACTATTGCCTGCTTGATGCTGTTAAAACTAAAACGTTTACCTTCTCCCTCTAAAACCCTTAGTCCCTGTTTATTGGCTTTTTTACCCTTTTTAGTCAAACTTAATATCCTCCGTTTATTGCTTGAGGGCTATGAATCCGACCATTCTCCCTGTATCACCCTGGTCACGCCTGTAAGAGTAAAATAATTCCGGGTTACAGGAAGTGCAAAAACTATCTCTTTCTATGTTTTCGCTTTTCAAACCAGCAGTTATTAACTGCGAGTAATTAACAGCCGCCAGGTCAAACTGCCACCTGTTTGGGGCAACCTCCTCAAAATAGCTGCTTCCCCTATAACCTGCTGATAGAAATTTATGCACAACAGTATCGTCAACAGTATAACATTTTTTACATATTGAAGGGCTTAAGGCTGCCATGATCTGGCTTGAATCTGCCTGCCGGTTCTGTTTCAAATAGTTGACAACTTTTGCCCCTATTCCTCCCAGCGCTCCTCGCCACCCGGCGTGGGCCAGGGCGATTAGCGGTTTGTTTTTTTCCAAAAAATAAATCAGCATACAATCCGCGGAATACGCAGTTATGGGTATACCATACTCTTCAGTTACCAAAGCATCACATTGAAGCTTTGCACTCCCAGGATAAGCCCCTTCACCACGATTTTCTTCGCTAACTAAGGCAATGCTATTACCATGCACCTGGGTTGAAGCAGCTATGGCTTCCCAGCTATAATTAAAATATTTAAAAAAACGGCGCCGGTTTTCAATAACCTTATCCTGTTCGTCACCTGTATGATAAGCCAGGTTCAGGGAAGCCATCCTGCCGGAACTGCAGCCCCCGATCCTGGTGGAGAAAGCATGGTCCACCAGGCCGCTCTTCTTTAGCTGTGCTGATTGAAGATAAGGCATTGGATCTTGCTTTAGCAGTTTGATTAGGCATCTCTCCTGTTCATAGCTCATCTGAAATCTTTAGTTGCCCAGCTTGTAATACTGACCGGGCAGATGAGGCATTTACAGTTATATTGCATATATAACAGGCGCTGATGCTTCCATGGACCGGGGAAGATCAATAAGCCTTTGGTTGCGCGATCCCCTGAATGCCAGGGTCAAGTCTTTTTGGCTTTCAATAAATGGACCGTCCACAAGGAGCCAGCTTTTTTCGAGGATCAGGCGTATATCCAGATCCTGCCTGCTTTTCCGCAGTAGCTCTTCGAACTGGTATCCACTGTAGACAACCAGGTTTAACCCCAGTTCACAAACAGCCCTGCAGATTGCAGCTGCGGCAGCGAGTTGTTCGAATGGCTCGCCTCCGGTGATTGTTATGCCGTCCAGGGGATCAGATTTTTTAATTTCCCTGACCAGGAGATCTACTTCCATGGGGCTGCCCCCTGAAGGATCGTGAGTTTCTGGGTTGTGGCAGCCGGAACAGCGGTGAGAACAGCCCTGCAGGTAAATGGCAAACCTGTAACCGGGGCCGTCAACAATACTTTCCCGGCGTATTCCGGCCAGCCTCAGGATCACTTCTTTTCACCGGGCATATAGTGAATTCGCCTGTCCTTAAGCTCGCTCTGCTTGGCCGGGTTAAAACGTTCATCGGTAGAAAGGTACCCGGTGATACGGCGTATTCTCCTGAGCATAGTGCTGCTGCACTTAGGGCACTCCCCGTCGAAAACTCCGCTGTGAAAACAGGAAAGACATTCATCTAAAGGATAATTGATACCCCCGTAACCAAAATCAGCCTCTGCCATGGTCCGGATTATCCTGTCAACCGCTTCCAGGTTGTGAACAGGCGGGGCTTCCATTTCAGTGTAACTGATATGGCCGGCATTGCAAAACCGGTGGAACTGCCCTTCAATTCTAATCTTATCAAAAGACGACATGGTATAATTTACGGGAATATGAAAAGAGTTGCTGTAGTAGTCCTTATCGGTTACATCGGGAATCGTGCCAAACCGTTTCCTGTCCATTGCCACGAAACGCCCGGCCAAACCTTCTGCGGGAGTTGCAACCAAAACGAAATTTAAATCATACTCATCGGAATAGCTGTCACTCCTGCGCCTTAACTGCTCAACGATCTTCAGACCAAGGTCGAGAGCCTCCCCGTCTTCACCGTGATGTTTCCCGATCAGCATATTCAGTGTTTCAGTCAGGCCGATGAAGCCCACGGCAAGGGTTCCGTTTTTGATCACGTTCTCAATGGTGTCATCAGGGCCCAACTGGTCAGACCCCATGTAGAGTTTCTGGCCCATGAGAAAAGGCAAGTCGCGCACCCTGAGGCGTGAAAGCACCTCAAAACGGTGGAGCAGTTGACGGGCCGCCAAGCGCATCGTACGATCCAGCTGGACGAAAAACAGGTCTGGCTGCCCTTTGCTCTCCAGGGCCAACCTGGGCAGGTTAAGCGTTACAGGGGCAATGTTACCCCGGCCGGCAGAAACCTGATCGCCGTGTCGGTTGGCAATAACCCTTGTCCTGCAGCCCATATAAGAGACCTCATCTCCGAACTCACGGTTAAAAGAACTGTCCATGAAACTAAAGGTCGGGTTCATGCGCCGGGAGGCTACCTGCAGGGCCAACCTGTAGAGATCATAGTTGGGGTCTTCCGGGTTGAAATTGATTCCTTCCTTAACCCGGAATACCAGGTTGGGGAATATTGGGGTTTCGCCGTGACCGAGACCGCGCCGGAACGCCTCCAGGACCGCTCGTGAAACCGCCCGTCCTTCATCAGTTGTATCGCAGCCAAAATTAAGCGAACTGAACGGTACTTGAGCACCCGCCCTACTGTGCATAGTATTTAAGTTATAGATCAGGCCTTCCATTGCCTGGTAGATTTCGTCATAATCGGGGCTGTTTTTAAAACCCCGGATCACTTCTCCCATGCTGCGATCAAAGTGGGGGAAACTTTGGCCCCCGAACATGTCATTCTGATTACTCTGCAAAATAATAGCAGCCTGGGCAGCGGCCGAAGCTATGCGTTTTGGAGATCGAATGTAACCATGTCCCGTGTTAAAACCTTCTTTTAGCAGGCGAGTTAAATCGATTTGCAAACAGTTTAGAGTTTTGCTGTAATAGTCAAGATCGTGGATATGCATAAAACCGTCAGTATGGGCCCGGGCATACTCTTCCGGAAGCAGGTTGGTCAGGTAATACTGCTTGCTGGCCGCCATGGCGATCTGCAGCATCTTGGCTGACGGAGAATTATTTATATTGGCATTTTCCCGGCTGGTTTCGATGAGGATATCTTTTACCACGTCCATTAATTCTGACTTTCCTTCACGTATCCGGGTACGGCGATCACGGTAGAGGATATATGCTTTGGCTGTCCGTGCATGGCCATTCTCAATAAGGGTTACTTCAACAGCATCCTGGACCTGTTCGACCGAGGGGATCACCCCGCTGTGCACTGTTTCCATAACCCTTTTAATTACCTCGCCGGTTAATCTTTCGGCTATTTCACGATTGCTGCCCCCTACTGCTTCTGCCGCTTTAAATATAGCATCGGTGATTTTTTCAGCATCAAAAGGAACCACCCGGCCATCACGCTTACGGATTTCCCTGAAAAACGGTTTTCCCTTTTTTGCTTCTCCCTCACTTTCCCGTATAGCAGCATCTCCCAATTAAAAAACCTCCTTCTTCTTGTTCTTCAACATTTCTTCCAGTTCTGCCTTAAATGTTTCTACATCGGGAAACTGGCGAAAAACCGATGCGAAGCGAACATATGCAACTTCATCTATATTGCGCAGCTCTTCTAGCACTAAATCGCCAATCTTATCTGCCGGAACTTCTTTTATATAGCTGTTTCGCAAGTTCTGTTCCAGGCTTTCTACAAGTTCTTCCCAGCGTGACAGCGGTATATTACGCTTCTGTCCGGCAAGAACCAGCCCTTTTAATAATTTACTTGGATCAAATAGTTCCCTGCGCCCATCTCTTTTTACAACTACTATCGGTTCTTCTTCAATTTTTTCCATAGTCGTAAAACGATTGCTGCAGCTAATACATTTGCGCCTGCGCCTGATGGCCAAAGAGTCCTGGGTAGCCCGGGAATCGAGAACCCTGGTGTCGGGTTCACCGCAGTAAGGGCATTTCATGTAAGCGCCCCCAATCAATATATTGCATTTTTGCTATTATAAAACACAATATGTTGTATGTAAACCCCTTTTTCAAAAAAAAACCCGGCGCTTCTAAAGTGAAGCGCCGGGCGAGGAAATGCTTGAGTAGCATTTATTCATTTACGATTTTTTCCTGCTGCTGCCAGCGGGACCATGCCGGGGAGTCAAGATTTTCTCCACGGGCATAGGCGCTGCTGCCTACTGCTGCAAGGGTTGGTTTAAAGCCCTTTTGCTGAGTTTTAAACCCTGTAGCAATAACAGTAACTCTTACCTGGTCCTGGCAGTTTTCATCAATAACTGCACCAAATATTATATTGGCATCTGGGTCAGCAAATTCCGATACAATTTCAGCTGCTTCATGAACTTCATAAAGGCCAAGATCAGCCCCGCCTGTTACGTTAATCAGCACACCCCTCGCGCCCTCTATGGAAGTTTCAAGCAGCGGACTGCTTGTTGCGGCTTTAGCCGCTTCCACCGTGCGGTTTTCACCACTGCCCTGGCCAACACCCATCAGGGCCGGTCCGGTTTCCGACATAATTGTGCGAACATCGGCAAAATCAAGATTAATCAATCCGGGAACAGCTATCAGGTCAGAAATACCCTGAACACCCTGTCTTAAGACATCGTCAGCAACCCTGAATGCTTCAAGGATGGGGGTTTTCTTTTCCACAACCTGCAGCAAACGGTCGTTGGGAATGGTGATCAGGGTATCTACTTTCTCTTTCAGCTCTGCAATCCCTTCTTCAGCCTGCTGCTTACGTTTTCTACCTTCAAAGCTGAACGGTTTGGTAACAACGCCTACGGTCAAAGAGCCAATTTTCTGGGCTACTTCAGCAATTACTGGCGCAGCACCGGTTCCGGTTCCCCCACCCATACCGGCTGTTACAAAAACCATGTCAGCTCCTTTTAGCATGGTTTCTATTTCATCACGGCTTTCCTCAGCCGCTTTACGACCGATGTCCGGGTTTGCCCCCGCTCCAAGCCCCTTTGTCAGCTGCTCACCAATTTGCAACTTTGTTCCTGCATTGGCCAGGAAAAGTGCCTGGGCATCAGTATTAACTGCACAAAAATCAACTCCCTGAAGACCTGCAGCAATCATCCGATTAACAGCGTTACTACCGCCACCACCTATACCTACAACTTTTATAGAAGCATATTGTTCCATTTCAATATCAAATTCAATCATTAAAAGCACCTCCTGTTAATTGGCATGCTCTCTTAATCAATAATATCCGTCATCCAATCTTTCAATCTCTGCCAGAAACCAGGCCCCTTCTTTTTAGTCGGTTTGCTCCGTTCCTGGACAAACATCCTCGGCTGGTAGCGCTGCACGTAATGCAACAAACCTACTACTGTTGAATAAACCGGATTCTGAACACCGACCACATCGAATTTTGCCAGCCTGACCTGATCGCTTTCAAAAAACTGGCGGGCAACTTCAACGATCCCTTTCATCGAAGATACCCCGCCATGCAAAACAACACCGGCAGGCGGGAGATATGGCCAGCCCATTTTAATCATTTCTTCTTTTGCTATTTGAAAAATCTCTTGTACCCTCGGCTCGATGAATGATGTGAGCTCTCTTTCAGATACCAGCCTGAGCTCATTGCTACCTACAGTCTTTATTTCAATTTTTGGTTCACTGTCAGCCTGATTAGGCAGTGCTGAACCGTGTTCCTTTTTTAGCTCTTCCGCAGTATGGTAGTTAATCCTCAACCCGGCAGCAAGATCAGTGGTAATGTGATCACCGCCAACCGGAACCACTGCCAGCTTCTCCAGTTTTCCATGCTGGAACAAAGCCAATTCGGTTGTTCCACTTCCGATATCAACCAGGAACACTCCCAAATCCCTTTCATCTGGAGATAAACAAACCTCGGAATTAGCCATTGCCTGCAGAACAATGCCATTAATGCTGATACCTGCGCGGTTAATACAGCGCAGCATGTTGTGCAGGGAAGTGATCAGGCTGGAAACCACCAGGGCATCTACTTCTAACCTGACGCCCAGCATTCCTACCGGATCACGAATCCCTTCAAAACCATCAACAATGTATTCGCGGGGGATAATATCTACTATTTCCCTGTCCATCGGAAGGGCAACAACTCTTGCTGCCTGCATTACTCTTTCTACATCATCTTCCCGTATTTCACGGTCTTCAGATGTAACAGCTACAACCCCACGATTATTGACCAGCTCTAAGTTCATCCCCTTCAGGCCAACATAAGCTGAATCAATTTTAAACCCGGCCATACGTTCTGCTTCTTCAACTGCAGAAGCTATTGCCTCAACTGTCTTTTCAAGATCAACGATAACCCCTTTTCGTACACCATCGGAAGGGCTCAGACCTAAGCCGACAATGTTAACAGTACCGTCGGGACGGGGTTCGCCAAGCCCAACCCTTATCTCAGCTGTACCTACATCAATACCGACAATATAGTTTCTTTTATTCAAACCAATTCCCCCTTACCCTTCCCAGCATGGTGCATAGGCTTCAAACTACTAAATTATTCAACACATTTCAACTATTTCCTTTTTTTTATTGATCCACCTCCATTTCCTCTAAATTCTCTCTTTTGGAAACAACTAGCCTGTTGCCGGACCGGACGTCTAATCTTGCTTCTGCATCCTCGGGAAGGTGTAAAAGGCTTTCTTTTACCAGTTTTAACTTTTGCTCCAGGTTGCCGGTATTACCCAGCCAGATTTCCAACCCTTCCGCGGTATGCAAAACCAGGTTATAGCTATCTGTAAGATCCAGCTGTACTATTTCCAACCAGTCTTCCCTGATTTCGGCCGCGAAAAAGCTTTTCAGCAGCTCTCTCCTTGCCGGGCAGATAATGGGAAAACCGGGAACTACCATTCTTCCTTCAATACCGGTAATCAGCGGCAACCCTTCAAAAGGTTCCCCACTATTGGAAAAACAAACAGCTTCACGGTCGATCATCCAGAACCCATCAGCGGTCATAATGTAACCAACAGGTTTTCTTTCTAAGACTTTTATTACTATTGAACCAGGCAGTGTTCTGCAGATTTCAATGTCCTTAACCACCGGGTATTCGCTTGTCATTCGTTCAAAAACTTTGTTCTCACGGATTAAAAAGATGCTATTTCCTTTCTTTATACCACTGGCTTTAACTAAATTTTCTTCTATTAATTGGCAGGCGCCGACAACATTAATATCAGTTATTCGGAAATACAATTCCCCTTCCCGCAAAAGAAGAAGCAGTGTAATAAAAATGGCAAAAATTAGCAAGCTGCGGAGTATTTTTTTGCCCCGCTTCTTTTGTACAGGCTTATCTTTCACCAGTTTTAAGTGTTCCTTCTTTTTCTGCACCGCTAAATCTCCTCGCCAATCACTTTTACTTCAGGCTGTAAATCAATATCATATTTCTCTTTCACCATACGTCTTACCGTATCCATCAGGTTCAAAATATCACTGGCTGTAGCATCGCCGCGGTTGACAATAAAATTAGCATGCTTGGTAGAAACTTCGGCTCCGCCTATCCGCATGCCCTTGGCGCCGGCATTTTCAATTAGTCTGCCGGCAGGCTGATCTGGCAAATTGCGAAATACAGAGCCAGCACTTGGCAGGATGGGATGGCGACGGCCCCTTTCTGCAAGAAAATATTCGATTTTCTTTAAAGATTCATCCTGATTGCCTTTCTCCAACTTAATTGATGCTTCTACTATTACACCTCTCCCTAAAAGGTTACTCCTCCTGTAAGCAAAAGAAAGCTGCTCTTTATCCAGGACCAGGGTTTCTCCCTCAAGGGATACCAGCTTTACTGAGCTTACTTTTTCTCCTATATAGCCGCCAAAAGAGCCTGCATTCATGATTATCGCACCACCTAGAGAGCCTGGTATGCCAACCATGAATTCACAGCCACATAAAGCCTTTTCTGCAGCTATCCTGGCCAGGTAAGTCATCTGAGTTCCCGCACCTACTGTTAGCAGCTCATTTTTAATCTCAACATACGAAAAAGCATCACCAATTTTCAATACTAATCCTCTTATTCCACCATCGCGCACTAAAAGGTTGCTGCCGTTTCCAATAACCTGCAGTGGAAGGTTGTGCTGCCGACTGAATCGGACTATTTCGACTACTTCGTCCACGTTTACAGGGCAGAAAAAATAGTCGGCCGGACCTCCAACTTCCCAGGAAGTATGATATGCCAGGGGCTCATTTATTTTCACTCCCTCTTTTAGTTTGCCGCCTAAGTCATTGACTATGTGCATGAAGCTACCTCCCGCAGGCACCTGTAAATTTTTTCTGCTGCATCAGTTGTGCCAAGCATTTTGCTGTTCGAACCCATAATTTCCAACAGCCCGGGCTCACGAGTTAGTTTTTCAATTTCTTCACGGAGACGTATATGATTAAAATCTTTCTCTTCGATCAGAACCGCAGCGTCCTTGTCGGACAAAAGCCTGGCGTTATAATACTGGTGATTTCCTACCACGTTGGGCGAAGGGACCAGGATAGCCGGAACTCCCAGGGCAGTTATTTCAGCCAGGGTAGTTGCACCGCTTCTTGTTATAGCCAGGTTAGCCGCTGCAAGAGCATAGGGCAAATTATCAAGATAGGGATATATCTTTACCCTTGCGGGCAGGCTTCCCAAGTTTGCTATAACATCCTTGTAATAAATTTCTCCTGTTACATATATTAAATATGCTTCTTCCGGCATTAATCCATCACTCAGAAAGGCTGTTATTACCTGATTCAGCCTCAGGGCTCCCCTGCTGCCGCCGTAAACTAAAATGTTCAAATCTTCAGGATTGAGATCGAACTTCCGGCAGCCCTCATTCCTGCTAATCGAGGCAACCTCTCCTGACCTTGGGTTGCCGGTAAATATGACATTACTGCGCCGAGGCAAGCTTTTTTCTGTTTCCATAAATGAAAGACAAACCTTTTTTACATAAGGCGCCAGTCTTTTATTAACCATGCCCGGCAATACATTTTGTTCATGCAGAACAACAGGAAACTTTTTTAACAGGGCAGAGATCAATAATGGCGCCGCCACATAGCCACCCATACCGAGAACTACATTAGGTTGATGCTCTTTCAAAATTTTTAATGATTGTTTCAAACCCCTTACTAAATCAGCGATAAAAGGAACAAAGTGCCTGAAATTCCGCTGAAATCCCCTGGCCGGTATAGTTGTCAGCGGAAAACCGGCAGCTGGAATTATCCTGTTTTCCAGGCCCTTAGACGTGCCGATAAATAAAACTTCATTAACGCTGTCTACTGCCTTTACATAGCGTGCCAGCGCCAATGCAGGGTATATATGACCACCTGTTCCTCCTCCACCGATTAAGATTTTCATCATTTAAACTCCTTCAGGGTTTTCTTTTCCTGTGTATATCTTGAAATGTTAAGCAATATCCCGATTGAAATCAGGGTAAAAAAGACCGAACTGCCACCAGCGCTGATAAAAGGCAGGTTAATGCCAGTAACCGGGATGGTGCCAGTAACAACGGCAACATTTATTAAAACCTGTGCTGCAATAATAAAAGTAATTCCTCCTGCCAGCAGGCTGCCAAAAAGATCCGGAGCTTTTTGTGCTACCAGGAAACCTCGCCAGACAAGCACCAGGTAAAGCAGTAATATAACAACAGCACCTACAAAACCAAGTTCCTCACCAATAACAGCAAAAATAAAATCATTATGCGGTTCGGGCAGGTAAAAAAGTTTTTGTGTGCTGCGTCCAAGGCCTGCCCCAAATAAGTGGCCCGGTCCTAAGGCATAAAGCGACTGGATAATTTGATATCCTGATCCGGTCGGTTCAGTCCAGGGATCTATATAAGTAAATATGCGCTGCATCCTATATTCTTCTTTAATCGTAAAGTAGGCCAATGGGGGAAGGCAGAGCAGCGACAGCCCGGCCATCTGGGAAAAAGGCATTCCAGCAAAAATAATCACCAGCGCACACGATGCCAACACAACTATTGCCGTCCCTAAATCCGGCTGAAGATTAATCATGTAAAAAGCACCGCATACTAAGACAAGGGGGATAAAGCTGCCGGTCCAGAAATTCTTAATATTTAAACTGCGGCTGCTCATATAAGCAGCAGTAAATATAATAAAAGCCAGCTTGCTAAATTCAGATGGTTGAACTATAACCGGGCCAAAAACAAGCCAGCGTTTCGCTTCTGTTCCCAGACCAGAGCCAAAACCGGTAAAAATCAAACCGAGTAGAATAAAATTAAGCAGAATAATAAGCAGAGATAGTTTTTTCAATTTTTTATATTGGATCCGGGAAAACAGGTACATGGCCAGGAGGCCTAATGCCACCCACATAGCCTGCCGCTTAAGAAAATGATAAGGGTCTCCATGGTTTTCTCCGGCTACGACAAAACTGGCGCTAAAAACCATGATTAACCCTATGGCAAGAAGTATAAGAACAGCCAACAGCAGTGTGTTGTCAGATTCCCTGGCAGTTTTAAGGTTATCCATTGGCCGTTCCTCCTTCCTTATCTCTTTCTTTTCGTAGAGAATTCACTACAGCCTTAAAGGCAGATCCTCTTTCTTCGAAATCTTTAAACATATCCCAGCTTGCACAAGCCGGGGAAAGTAAAACCAGGTCATTTTTTTCGGCATACTTGCTGGCGGCAAGCACTGCTTCCTCCATGGTTTTATATTGATAGTAGTTATTAAACCCGGCATCCCTGGCTGCTTCTGCAATACGGTCTGCTGTTTCGCCAATCAGGATAAGAGCCTTGACTTCTTTTTTTATCAAATAAGCCAATTCCTTAAAATTGCTACCTTTTTCTTTACCTCCTGCTATAAGAATTTTTTTCCTCCCGGGGTATGATAAAAGCGCTTTTATCGTCGCTCCCGGGTTTGTTCCTTTTGAATCATTTATATATTCAACCCCATCAATTAAAGCAACGTGCTCAAGCCGATGTTCTATTGCTTTGAAACTACGCAAAGCTCTTCCAATTGAGGAAGGATCAGCTCCTGCTGCCCAGGCGGCTGCTGCTGCTGCAAGAGAATTTTCCAGGTTGTGCTCACCGGGCAGGGCAACTTCTGATATATTACAGATCCTGACCGCTTCGCTACTGGGGTTATAAATTGTTATCCATTCTTTATTCAGGCCTACTCCAAGTCTAACCGGTGAATGATCAAACCAGATTACCCTGCTTTTACAGCTTTCTCTAAGTGAGGAAACAGCATAATCTCCTGCATTGAGGACTGCATAATCCCCTTCAACCTGGTTTTCAAAAATCCGGGCTTTCGCTTTGAAGTATTTTTCAATGGTGCCGTGATAATCTAGGTGGTCTTCAGCAAAATTGAGAAATACTGCAATGGTGGGGCGGAACTTAGATATATTCTCCAGCTGGAAACTGCTAAGTTCAGCCACGATAAACCCCTGAGGCGATATTTTTCCAAATAAACCAGCCAGGGGGTTACCGATATTCCCTGCTGACACCACTGGCTCTAACCGGGCTTCTTTTAGCATGGCCGTTATTAAGGCCGTGGTTGTTGTCTTGCCATTTGTCCCCGTCACGCCTATTATTGGCGTTTTTATAAAAGCATAGGCCAGTTCGATTTCTGATACCACCAGCACCGAAAGCTCTTCTGCTTTCTTGAATATTTCCAGGGTTGGCGGTACCCCGGGGCTTTTTACAATCATTGATAGGTTTTCTGTAACAAGTTCCGGTGGATTGCCCCCGGTTATGTAATCAACATTTTTGTAACTCTTTAATATATTAAGTTCGTTTTGAAGATCTAAGCTGTTTTTGTTATCTGTTACCGTAATATTAGACGCGCCAATTTTATTCAACAGTTCTACTGCTGCCAGGCCGCTGCGGGCCATACCCACCACAAGAATTTCTTTGCCCCTAACCTGGTTTATCATCAAAGGCCTCCATGCGCTTATATTCTATAAGCAATAATGCCAAGCAGCGCAGACAAAAACCCTCCAGCCCAGAAAACCGTTACAACTCGCCATTCACTCCATCCCTTTAGTTCAAAATGATGATGCAGTGGACTCATTAAAAGAACTCGTTTACCGGTTAACTGGAAACTTACAACCTGGACGATCACAGAGAGCGCTTCTATCACAAAAATTAGCCCGATTATAATTAAAAGCAGTTCTGTCTTTGTTAAAACTGCCATAACAGCAAATGCCCCACCGAGGGCCAGTGAACCGACATCTCCCATAAATAAACGGGCTGGATGGCGATTATAAATCAAAAACCCAAGGCACGCTGCTGCCAGGGAACCTGCTAAAACAGACAATCCAGACAATCCAGAGTGACTGGCGATATAGGCATAAGCTAACAACCCGATCGCAGAGATCCCGGAGGCAAGGCCGTCAAGGCCGTCTGTCAGGTTAACGCTGTTTGTAGATGCAGTAATTAAAAGAAAGATAAAGAGCGGGTATAATAAACCGATATCAAAAACAACCTTTGTGAAGGGAATTGTAAGTCCAGTTGAATATAAACCGGTCAGGTGTAAAAGTATAATCAGGATTACTGCTATAACAGCCTGGCCTGCTATTTTTGACCTGGCCTTTAAGCCCAGTGAACGATGATGGGAAACCTTAAGATAGTCATCAAGAAAACCGATTAATCCACATCCCAATATAACAAGGGCAGCGGTGAGTAAAACCGGAGAAAAACTTCCTGCTGGAATACTAACCAAAACTGCTGCCAGGATAAAGACCACTCCGCCCATGGTTGGAGTGCCTGCTTTTTTTACATGCCTGCCAGGCCCGTCTTCCCTGATCTGCTGACCGTATTGTAGCAATCTCATGCGGGTGATAAAAATTGGGCAGGCGATAGCGGTGATAACAAAAGTTATGATAAAGGCAATAGTTATATTAAAAGCCATTATCCTCCCGCTCCTTCCTCCTCAACCAGGGCTTGCACAATTTTTTCCATTTTCATACCCCGCGAACCTTTCACCAGCATATACCAATCGGGATTAAGCACAAGGCTATTAATGACAGCCAGGGCCTCTTCATGCGTTGAACAAGGGTAGACTTCCAGGCCAAAGCTGCGAGCTTCTTCAGCAGTGCTCCTGGCTAATTCTCCAACAGTTACCAGGCATCCAATCCCGCTATCGGCAGCAAACTTTCCTATTTCGTGATGGGCTTTAAGTGCGTCAGCGCCAAGTTCCAGCATATCGCCTAGCACTGCTACAGTTTTACCGCCGCCAAGCTCAGCCAAGACTCTCAGCGCTGCCTGCACCGATGCGGGGTTAGCATTGTAAGTATCATCAATGATATTAAAGCGACCAATTCTATCTAAAACCTGCAGCCTTCCTTTTGCAGTCTCACTGGACATCAGCCCCTCCTGCATCTGCTTTAAGGTTAGCTTCAGAATATATCCGACGGTAAGAGCCGCCAGGGCATTGCTGACCGACTCCCGTCCAGGCAAGGGTGATTCAAACCACCCCTCTGATTTATCAGGAAAACGCACCCGGAAAAAGCTCTTTTCTCCCCGTTGAGACAGTAGTAAGCCTTTTATATCGCCCTGGTTATAGCCATATAGGTAGGCTTTCCCCGGGTAGCGTTTTCTGATTTCAAGGAGGCGGGGATCATCGCCGTTTAGAACAGCTACCCCGCCTGAGCCGAGGTAATCAAGTAATTCTTTTTTGGCTTCTGCGATAGCTTCTATTGAACCCAGAAGCTCTATATGCGCTGTGCCAATATTGGTTATAACTCCAATCTGGGGCCGGGCAATTTCGCATAACGTGGTAATTTCACCACGAGCGCTCATCCCCATTTCTAAAACAGCAATTTGATGTTCTTCCTCCAGCCCAAGTATGGTAAGCGGCAGCCCAATTTCATTGTTCAGGTTGCCGGTTGTTTTCAGTACCTTATAGCCGGATGATAAAACCCCGGCAATGAAGTCTTTTGTTGTTGTTTTACCGCTGCTGCCTGTAATACCTATAACAGTTAGATCAAACCTTTCCCTGTAATAAGCAGCTAGCTGCTGAAGCGCTAAAAGGGTATCTTTAACTTCGATTAACAGGAAATCCTTATCAGCCTTCAACTCTGCCTGCATACCTGCCTGAACAAATGATCCGGCAGCTCCTTTTCCAGCAGCAGAATTTATAAAAAGATGGCCATCAGTATTTTCTCCTTTGAAGGGGATAAAGAAGTCTCCTGGTTTAACCAGTCGCGAATCAATGCAGAAGCCTTTAATCTCTGCGCCGGGATTTCCCTGCAGCAGTCTGCCTCCACACGCTTCGATTACTTCTTTTCCCTTCAAATCCATTAACCTTGCTCCTTTTTCTTGCTTTGCAAATTCATCCAACCTACTAATCGGCTTCTGGATTATCCTGCCCCGGCTGCAGTTCAGTAGGCGATACCTGTAAATAGTTTAAAGTATCTTCCATGATATTTCTGAACAGGGGAGCGCTTGTATGAACCCCCAGCCTTGGCCCCCTGGTAACGCCATCTACAGCTACATAAAGCACTATCCGTGGATTATCCAGCGGTGCAAAACCAACCAGCGAATAGACAAACTGGTCTGTAAGATATGCTCCATCAGTTCCAATTTTTTCCGCAGTACCGGTTTTTCCTGCCACCCGGTATCCTTCAACTGCTGCTGCATAACCTGTTCCGTTAAGGATTACACTCTCCATTAAATCAATCAATTCAAGAGATGTTTCTTTTGATATAACCTGTCTAACTACCTGCGGCTCTCTTTTATAGACCGCTTCGCCATCTTCGTTTAGAATTTCATCAACCAGGTATGGCTGTAAAAGATAGCCGCCATTGATCATTGCCGTTACCGCCATTACCTGTTGAATAGGCGTTACTGATATTCCCTGGCCAAAAGAACTGGTTGCCAATTCCAGCGCTCCAACCGCTTCGGGATCAAATATCAACCCTGAAGCTTCACCGGGGTAATCAATTCCCGTAATGCTTCCAAAACCGAAAGCTTTCAGATACTGAAAAAATTTTTCTTTACCCAGCAGACTGCTCATCTCCACAAATGCCGGGTTGCATGATGCTCCAACTGATTGATAAAAGCTTATATCGCCATGCCCTCCGCGATCTACTGTCCAACAATTGATTTTTATACCGTTTACCGATGTATAGCCCTTGCAGTAATGGCGCCCTGCAGGTTCAAACAGGCCTTCCTCGATCATTGCAGCAACAGTTACCATTTTCATCGTTGAACCTGGCTCGAAAGATGATGTTACCGGCGCCAGGCTCCAACTTTCAGGATCGTAGATATCATACTCTTCAGGATTAAAATCAGGCTTTGAAGCAGCTGCAAGGACTGCCCCAGTATTTGGATCTACAGCAATTGCCATTGCCTGTTTTGGTGCTGATTGCTCCATTACCCTGGCCAGTTCCTTCTCCAGGATATGCTGGATGGTTTCATCTACCGACAAATAGAGGTTATAACTTTCCTGCGGCAATGTATACCGGTGAAAATCATGGGGAAGCTGCCGCCCTTTCCTATCTGCCGGGTAAACCATTGTTCCAAAACCGCTGCCCAGGTAATCTTCATAATATATTTCCAAACCGGCCCATCCCTGGTCCATCCCTACAAAACCAAGCATCTGGGATGCCAAATTCCCTCCCGGATAGTACCTTCTTTCTTCATTAAAAAAAATTATACCGCTCAAGCCCAGTTCACGGACTTTTTCCGCAACTTCCGTGGACACCTTACGTTTAATATAAACAGCGCTGCGATCCATGGTAATTAGATCATATACAGCAGAGGGTTCCATCTCAAGCACAGGGGCCAGTGTTTCTGAAATAGCCAGGGGGTCTTCAATTTGCAGCGGGATAGCTGCCACAGTGTGGGCTGATGTGTTTCCTGCCAACAACCTGCCGTGCCGGTCATAAATAGAACCTCGCGCAGTCTGGACAGGAATAATGTGATTCCACTGCTCCCAGGCCTGCTCATAAAGTTCATCGGCCCGTACTATCTGAATCCAGGCCAATCGGCCAATCAACAGTAAGGTAAAAAGCACTGTAAGAATAAAGACTGCAATTAACCTTGTTCTTACTGTTGACCGGCTTACGGCAAAATCAGCCATCAAGGTCACTCTCCTAACCGGCTGTCATCTTCACGCCCTGCTGTGATAATTCTTAGCTGCCCTATTTCGGGATCAACCATTCCCAGTTCATCCCTGGCAATTTGTTCGATTCGGCTGATTGAGCTCAGCTCTGCCACCTGCAGCTCCAAAATACGTAAATTGCCCTGGATTTGCGCAAGCTCAGCCCTGGTGCTGCCAAGATTGTAATTCATGATTACAAGAGATGAATACTGGGCTACGACCACAAGACTAAGAAAGAAACAAGCTGTTAGACTAAACAGCAGTTTGACTTTTCTCTGTTTACGCTCGGGTTGGTTACCGGTAAATGATCTTTTATCCTGACCGGTGAGAGCGATATTGCTACTTGCCCTAGCAATTTTCCTTGCCTGCTGCATTATACTCACCTGCCTTTAATATTTACTATCATAGAGATTCAACTGCCCTAAGCCTGGCGCTGCGTGCCCTGTGATTTTTTGCTATTTCTGCTTCTGAGGGCTTTTTCGCCCCTGGCGTAAGAATTTTTATAATTGCATGTTTTTCGCATATGCAGGGCATATTGGTCGGGCAGCCGCAGCGCCCTGACTGCTCTATGAAAAATCTTTTAACAAGTCGGTCTTCCAGGGAATGGTAAGCTATGACACAAAGCCTGCCACCAGTATGAAGACTGTCAAGAGCCTGGGGTAAAAATTCTTTAATATTGTCAAGTTCCGTATTAACAGCCAACCTGAGCGCCTGAAATACTTTTCTTGAAGGATGGCCGCCGGTTCGCCGGTAGCGCGCCGGTATTGCCTCTTTTACCAGCTCAGCCAGCTGTTTGCTGTTTTTAATCGGGCCGGATTTTTCCCGCTCCGCGACTATCCTGGCGGCAATTCTTTTCGACCATCTTTCTTCACCGTAGGCATAAAAGACCTCGGTGAGATCTTCTACCGTATATTCATTAATAATCTTTTCTGCTGTCAAAGAGCGCCTGCGGTCCATCCGCATATCCAAATCACCTTCATGGTGATAGGAAAAACCTCTTTTCGGGTCCATCAGCTGCAGGGTTGATGCGCCAAGGTCAATCAATATCCCGTTAACTTTCGGATAACCTTTTTCTTCAAGGACCTGCTTTATATTCGTATAGCTGGAATGAACAAGAATAGTACTTTTCTCATATTCTTTCAGCCTCTTCTGCGCCCTGGCTAAAGCCTCCTCATCCCAGTCAATCCCAATTAAAAGACTATTTTCCGACATGTTTTCCAATATCGCTGCGGCATGCCCCCCGTCACCCAGGGTAGCGTCAACAAAAACTCCGCCTTTACTGCAATTGAGGTAATGGAGCACTTCTTTTTCCATCACCGGTTGATGCATTTCGACCATTATGAAACACCGCTTTAGATATCAAAATCGACCAGCTTTTCAGCAAGCTCCTCATAATTATCATTAGCTTCGCCGAAATAATTTTTCCAGGAGCTTTCACTCCATATTTCAACACGACCGGAAACACCGATAAAGACAACTTCTTTTTCAATACCGGCATAATCACGCAGATTTTGGGGAATTAGCACACGACCCTGCTTGTCGGCTTCCACTTCCATGGCTCCCGAGAAAAAGAGCCTTGAAAAAGCCCGCGAGTCTTTCTTTGTGAAGGGTAACTGTTTCATTTTCTGTTCAAGGCGAACCCATTCAGATGAAGGATATACAAAGAGGCATTGATCAAGTCCCCTGGTAATAACAAAAGAGTCACCAAGACCATCACGAAGCCGCGAAGGAATGATCACCCTTCCCTTGCCGTCCAGGGTATGTTGAAATTCGCCTGTGAACATCTGTTCGCCTCCATGTGGACCGATTACACCCACTTTTCACCACTTTACACCACTTTTCTCTATATTTCAACCCCTTTACCCAATTTCCTGCAAACTTTTTTAAAAAAATATAAAAAAAAGAGGAAATTTATCGTACAATATCCCCTTATTTACATTTAATTCCATTAAATTAGGCTTACAATTGGATGATGATTACCTGAGGTATTCAAGAAAGGTTGTGGCAATGGCAAAATAGATCAACAGGCCTGTTACATCCTTGATGGTGGTAACGAACGGCCCGGCTGTAATGGCGGGATCAATATTAATCTTACTGCAAAGGAGGGGAACCAGGGTTCCGATTAATGCTGCTACACTGATAGTGCCCAGCATTGAAATACCAACAACCAAACCTAAATAGGGATTGCCCTGCCAGAGGTAAGCAGTTACAGATATTAACAATCCACATAGAACGCCCATTACTATACCGATTCGGATTTCCCGGAAGAAATATGGCCATACTTCCGCCTTTTCAATTTCCCCGGTTGCCAGGCCGCGAACAAAAATCGTGGAAGACTGGGTACCCACGTTACCACCCATATCCATGATAACGGGGATAAAAACAGCAAGCATGACAATAGCCTCCAGGGTGCTCTCAAAACCGCCGATAACACTACCGGATAGGATACCGCCCGCCATGCTAATAAATAGCCATGGCAGCCGCAAACGTACAACTTTACCGACAGATGCCTTGGTCAGCTCCATCCCTTCTACTTCGCTCGCCCCTGCCAGGCGGTAGATATCTTCTGTCGCCTCTTGCTCCATAACGTCTATAACATCATCGACTGTAATAATACCGAGCATTCTATCCTCATCGTCAATTACAGGAACAGCCAGCAGATCGTATTTAGAAACTACCCGGGCAACTTCTTCCTGGTCAAGAGCGGCGTTCACACTGATTACATTCCGACGCATGATGCTTTTAAGCAGGGTTCCGTCAGATGCGGCTATAAGATCTCGCAGGGAAAGAACACCGATCAAGCGGCCTTCCTGATCAACAACAAATACATAATATATTGTCTCAGCTTCAGGGGCAATTTCCCTGAGCCTGCTAATCGCTTCTTCAACGGGAATATCTTCCGGAAGGGATATATACTCGGTGGTCATAATGCCACCGGCGCTTTCTTCCGGGTATTTTAAAAGATCGCCAAAATCAGCCTGTTCTTCGTCTTCCTTGATAATCTCAAGTATTTCCTGGGCTTCTTCGGAGGAAAGTTCACCAATCAGGTCAGCAGCATCATCAGAGGCCAGGGTTTTAACAATGGTTACGGCCCGGTCTTTGTCCATTAGCCTGAGGATTTCAGCCTGTTCGAAGTCTTCCATTTCCTCGAAGAGCAGGGCAGCATCATCTTCAGACAGCTTTTCCATGAGCTGAGCTTGTTCTTCGATTTCCAGCTCTTCAACCAGGTCAAGCAGGTCACCGGGGTGAGCTCCGGCTTTCAGTTCCCTGCTGATTAAGAGATAGATGTGTTCAATGGACAACTTCCTCACCTCCAGGGCCAAAATTATTAAGCATGGCGATTGACCACTAATTATTATAGCACGCAAAAAAGCAATAAAAAACCCCGCTGTGCCGTGGACCGTTGTTTTGAACTGTTCCCCCGAAAGGTGGGTACCCTCTCAGCTGTTTTACAGGTCCTCTTTACAAAGGCTG
>SLQM01000083.1 GCA_007131435.1 Syntrophomonadaceae bacterium | reverse complement strand
GTAAATTAATCTGCCATGATATTACCAAAATTGAAAAGGGGCAATTTAAAGGGGCGCTTTTTAAAAAAGGGCACCGGGTTCGCCCTGAAGATGTAAAGGCCCTGCTCGATATAGGCAAAAAACATATATATACCCTGCAGCTTGAAAAAGGGGAACTGCATGAAGATGAAGCAGGGGAAAGGCTTGCTGAAGCGCTGGCCGGCAATGGGCTGAAAGTGGGCAAGCCGGCTGAAGGGAGACTTGATCTTGAAGCAAAATATGCCGGCCTGTTCAAGGTTGACATCAGCAGGCTTCACCGCCTGAACTCAATACCTGATGTTGTCGTGGCTACGCTGCATAACAATTCTCCGCTTAGGGAGGGAGAAAAGGTTGCCGGGGCAAAAGTAATTCCCCTGGTTGTCAAAGACGATACCCTTGTTGAGGTTGAAAAAATCTGCTCCGATAGCGGGCCGCCCATGCAGGTCATTCCCTATAAGCAGTTTAAAATAGGGGCAATTATTACAGGAATGGAAATTGCCGAAGGCCGGATCAAGGATGGCTTTGCTCCCGTCCTGGAAGATAAAACCCGTCATTACGGCCAGGTAAAGCCGTTGATTAAGTTCGCCGGGGACGATGTGGAAGAAATCTCCACAAAAATTAGCCAGCTGCTGGCCGAAGGATGCAGCATGGTTGTAACCACCGGGGGCATGTCAGTCGACCCCGATGATGTTACCCCTACAGCCATTAAAGCAAGCGGTGCAGAGATCATAAAGTATGGGGCACCCGCACTGCCAGGGGCAATGTTTTTATTGGCATACAAGGGCGATGTTCCAATTATCGGCCTTCCGGCCTGCGCCATGTACTTTCAAAATACCGTTCTTGATATACTACTGCCACGCCTGCTGGCCGGGGAAAGGGTAACCGCTTCAGAAATAGCAGCCCTGGGCCACGGAGGGCTTTGCCGCCGCTGTGAAACCTGTTTCTTCCCCAGGTGCTCATTTGGTAAAAGCAACTTTTGCTAACCGATGTAGTCGAGCAGTGTCACCTCGGGAGGCCCTTCAACAGCATCTTTTATTGCCTCCCTGAACTCCAGGTAATGAGCAAGCTTGCGATGTTCATCCAGGGCTCCCTTACTGGTATACTTCTCAAGGATATAAATTTTTCCCGGGTCATCTTCAGCTGTAAATGGATCGTAAAGCAGGCATTCTTTCTCTTTTTCTCTTACAGCGCTTGCCATTTTGCGGGCTGCTTCTGCAACTTCTTTTTCAAAACCGGGCTTTGCTTTCAAAACGGCTACCAAACCGATCATCATGCCACCTCCATTTAGTTTTAAACATTGCCTATGAAGTTTGCCTAAACCATTAATTCTCTTCCTGGCCTTATTGTCCTTCTAATATTATATTTAAGCGTTTATTAAAAAGTTAACAGCCAATATTCTTCATAAAACTTCACCATTAAAAAATGGAGTAGTGGACGGAAAACCTGCCGACAAAACCAACGCGAGTTTAAAGTACAGGCATGGAAATACTGGTGAAGCAAGGCCTGGAGCGGGCTGACTGACAGGAAGTCTGCAACCGAGTGGAACTTAGGATAAGCTTATCGCGAGGGCAACCCGGGCTTAAGGTCGCAGCTGAAACAAAGCTGTTCCAGCCAAAACGATGGGCGAGTAAAGCTATCTTCTAAAAGCGCCTCAATACTGCAAATAGAATAAGGCCTTCTTTTTACAGTTATTGCACTTTGAAGCACCATTCACCCGGACAATAATATAAGGCTGAAAAAAGCAATTGACAGATAAGACAGCGGGTTTTATAATAGAAACAAAAAATTTAAACAATTGTTTTAATCATTTATTTTAAATTATTGTTTAGACAAAAGCCTGGTGTGAAATGAAATGTTCAATCTAGGTAGCGTTGTAGTTAAATACCGCAAATTAATCATTGCTGTTTATATTTTGATACTTCTCCCCGCTTCTGCCGGCTACCTTTTAACAGATGTTAACTATGACCTGATGTCCTACCTGCCGGACGACTTGAATTCAAAACAGGGAGAAATAATCCTGGAGGAAGAATTTTCTGCTTCCGGGTTGGGGCTGCTGATGGCCAGGGGCAAGAAAGACTTCCAGGTAAAAGCGTTAATAGAAGATGTTGAAGCGATTAACGGGGTAAATGAAGTGCTGTGGCTTGGCGACTATGCCGATATCTACGTGCCCAGGGATTTTATGGAACCGCAAATCCGGGATCGATTTGTTTCAGGAGAAACTGTATTGCTGCAGGTCAGGTTTGATGAAAATGCACGCAGCGACTTAACAATTGCTGCAGTTGAAGATATCAGGAAGGTTACTGCAGGTGATGCTGACCTATTCTTCGGAGGAGAACCGGCAGTACTGGTAGACCTGCAGAAGGGAATAGATGCTGAAATTTTCATCTATACTACCATCGCCGTATCAATAACACTGGTTATACTGGCGATGGCAACCAGGCTCTACCTGGATCCCATATTATTTTTAACAGCAGTAGGCCTGGCAATTGTTATTAACATGGGCACAAATTATTTCCAGGGCGAAATATCTTTTATCACAGCATCATTAGCTGCTGTTATGCAGCTTGGCATATCTCTCGATTATGCAATTTTCCTGATGCACAGGTTTGAAGAGGAAAAAAACAAGTTCCGCGATGTAAACAAGGCCATGGCGTCAACAATTAATAAAACTGCCACGACTATTGCTTCCAGCGGCCTGACAACTATCGGGGGGTTTGCTGCATTGATCACCATGCAGAACGGCATAGGCAGTGACATGGGATTAGTACTGGGAAAAGGTATTATTGTCAGCCTTTTTGTGACCCTCACCTTTCTACCTGCCCTAATCCTGGTTTTTTATCCCTTCAGCAAGCGCTACAGCCACAGGGTCATCCTGCCTTCTTTCAAGACGGCATCAGGGCTGTTGATTAAGCTGCGCTGGGCATTTTTAATTCTGTTCATATTCCTGGCAGCTCCGGCTTTCCTGTCCCAGAATAATGTGAACTATTACTATGCTATGGCTAATTACCTGCCCCGCGATTCACAGGCAGCCGTAGCAACCGATGAGATTTTGACCGAATACGGGGCAGTTGATATAGCTTACCTTGTCACCCCAAACAGGGGCCGCCAGATAGAAAAAGAACTGACGCAGGAACTTGAAAAGATAGAAGGTATCGATTCAATTATGGCTATATCTACACAGATCGACCCGGCAATTCCTGAGCTTATGATTCCCGGCGAAGTTTTAGAAGATTTTAAGGCCAATAATTACCGCAAAGCTATGATATTCATGCAAAATGCTGAAAAAGAGCAGGACCTGTTCACGGCCATCGATATGATTCGCACTCAGGCAAGCACATTCCATGATGAACATTACCTTGCCGGGCAGCCGGCGCTAACCAGGGACATGGCGGCGCTATCAGAAATAGATGCCAGGACAGTTGCCCTTGTTTCAGTGGCAGCAATTGGCTTTATTGTGGCGATCAGCTTTAGATCGCTTAGTTTGCCGGTTATGCTTGTCCTTGCCGTTCAGTTTTCAATCTGGTTAAATCTCGGTATTTTATATTTCCAGGATAAAACCGTTGCTTCCCTTACCCCGATTATTATCGGCGCTATTCAGCTGGGAGCAACAGTTGATTACGCTATCCTTTACACGGCCAGGTACAGGGAAAACCTGCTGGAAATACCTGATCGCCTGGCGGCTGCAAAAAAAACGATTGAAGATACGGGACGCTCCATTTTAACCAGCGCTCTCATACTTTTTTCAGCAACAATTGGTATATCAATAATTGCCGGAATTGCAAGCACCCGTGAAATGACCATGCTGGTCGGTAGGGGGGCAATTATCAGCATGCTGGTTATGTTTACCCTGCTGCCCTCCATGCTGCTGCTAAATGATAAACTAATTTCCCTCACTACTGCCGCCTGGCCCGGGAATAAAAGCAAAAAAAAGGAAACTTGCATTCAGAAAACCCCTGGGGGTGTAACAAATGAATTTTAAGAGAATAATGCATGTATTTGCGGTTTTTGCTGCCATTCTATCTATCGGTGCAGGATTGGCATTCTTGTTTATCACTAATGATGCTCCCAAGGAAGAACAATACCAGCTTGTTTCTCAAAACGGAAAAGAGGAACCGTACGACCGCGGAGATAAAGATTATACCCCGGCAATGAAAGCGGAAACGGTTTATGTAATGCTCAGCCATGATGGGGAGGTTAAAAACAAAGTAATAGTTAATCGAATTTACGGCGGCTTAGACAGCTCCGCACCCCTGGTAGCTGATTATGGGAGATACATTTCAGTTGAAAACATGGTTTCAGCTGATGAACCCCTGATTGAAAAAAACCGCCTTTTATGGAGCAGCAGCCTTTTGTCTGATCAAGCCCTTTACTATGAAGGCGCGCTAGATAAAAATCTACCTCTAGAAATCCATATTGAGTACTTCCTGGATGGAGAAAAAATCGATGCTGGTAAACTGGCCGGTAAAAGCGGTTACCTGGAAATTTTGGTCCGGGCAAAAAACAGACTTCGTTACGACAGCCCTGTTAGTTATATTGATTATTACGGTAACCGGGCAGCGGTTGATGATGTTAATTACGTGCCATTCCTGGTCCAGGGCGCACTGGACCTGGACCTGGAAAGATATTCTAACATAGAATCCGGAGAAGGATCAGAAATTGTTATTGGCAGCAAGGCCAGTGTAAATTTTTTAATCTTCCCCTATCCTGAAGATGAAATTACGATCAGCATGAATGGCAGGAACATTGAACTGGAAAAAATATCCTTTGTCATAGAACCCCGCCTTATGCCCCTACCCGAAGTGGAGGTTGAAGAGGATCTTTTGAAGCTTCTAAGCGGCTTTAAAGAATTGCGTGAAGGAATAGCTGCACTTTCCTCAGGATCGGACCAGCTTCTTAGGGCTCTGCGTCTATTACAGGCGGAGAGCGGACGTTTTACTGAAGGCACCGCCGAACTTGGTCTCTACCTGGACAAGTACCGGGAATTAAGAGAAAAATTTATACCTCTCACCAGCAGCCCAAAGCTGCAGGAAACCCTGCAAAGGCTGGATGAACTGCAGGCATTGCTGAACAACCTGGAGAAAATTCCCCACCCTGATTGCCTGGTTGATGATATTCGAGCAGTAAAAAGAAAGATTTCGGAGCTGGAACTTCAGATAGATTCAGTTAATGTGTGCATGAACAGCATTCAGGACAGAAGCCCTGCTATAAGGGCTGAGGCTGAAAAACTGGTAGCTGAGAACGAACCGGGTTCAGAACTGCATGCCCTGGGGCAAATAATCTTAAAACAGGAAAAAGAGCTGGAGAAGTTATCAGCCGAAAACGAACAGCTGAACCAAAACCTGGGTGAATTAAGAAATGTTTTTAATACCCTAAACAGCAACTGGGAAAACTGTTTTGTTCCAGGTCTGCAGGCTCTTGAAACGATCGGTATATATCTCGGCAGCGGCGATTTATGCATATCAGATGAAATAGACAGAATTGTCCGCATCTTAACTAATAATCTGCATTGCCTTGAAGACCTGGACAGGATAATCCTTGAAGCAGAAAAGCTGCTAAGGGAAGGAGCAGCGCTCCCAGGTACGATCAGCCAGCTGGCAGCAGGGCAGGAACAGCTTAATGCCGGCTTAAAAGAGCTGCAGGAGAGCGGTTTTTCAGCCCTGGAAAAGGGATTGATCGAAGGAATTAACAAATCCAGATTCGCTGCAGCAAAGCTGGAACTGATGGAGCAGTTAGCCGATGACTACCGCTCATTTGCCGATAATGAAAATAATCGTTACAGTGAAGTGCAGTTTATCATGCAGACAAGTGAAATAAAAGTTTTTGAAGATGGAGAAATTACCATGGATGTTCCTGTAAAGGACGAAAAGCAGAACTGGCCTATCAAATTGTGGACCAGGCTTATTAACCTTTTTTTATAAAGGAGTGAAGCTGTAATGACTGTAGATAAAGCAGATACCCGGTCTCGAATCCTGGAAGCAGCGTCAGAAATCATTGGCCGGGAAAGAAACCTGAATCTGACCATCAGAGAAATAGCAAACCGGGCAGAAGTAAATATCGCTTCCATTAATTACCATTTTCAATCGAAGGAAAACCTGTTGTCCCAGGTGGAACTGATGCTGATGGAAAATATCCGCCATATTTATACTAACCTTAATGATGAAACCGTTTCTCCCCGGGACAGGCTGATCAACTGGGCCAACAGCCTGATCAAGCATTTAATAGATTTCCCGGGGATTATTTATTTAATAGGAACCCGCATCCTGGAACGAGAAAACACCTGCTTTAACCAGTATTTAAGCCTGATGGAAACCGACCTTGCCCCCCTGATCAAAGAGTTAACAGGGATTAAGGATGACAGTATTACCAGCTTCAAAGTCCTACATCTCATATCAGGGGTTGTTTACCCCATATTAATTTTTTCAAGCACTGCTGAAAACCCTGTGATCAATATTAACAGCGAAGAAACACGAAAAGAATATGTTACTTCACTGGTTACAAGCATCGAAACGGCTGACAGCGCTCGGCCTGGCGGGAGTTAGCTACATTAAGTGTTTAAATAGGTCATCAAGCTTCAACTGGCCGTTTTAGCCATACCTTTAATATTTATTACTATAGAGGTAGCGATAGACTACGGGCCATTTTAAACCTGACTGTCCTGCTGCCTGTTTTTAAGCAGGTGGAATATTGACCTGGTATCCGGGTCTACATTGCCGAAGAAAATAAAAATCAGGATTTCTTCAATAAAACCGATAATATAAACAATTGCTACCAGCCGCACCAGCAGCGTTGTATCGATCCAGAATGATGCAACCAGGACAAAGAATACCATAACCGCATTGTAGCGCAGAATCATGGTATGCATCATGACCGGACGGCGAAAAAGGATACCCGAAAGGATAAAGGAAAAGCCGAGCAGTGAGAAAAAAACTACCAGGTAAGTGGAGTTGGCAGCTATAGCCTCAGGCTGCAGCAGGTAGAGGAAATATGCTGAAGAAATATAGAATAAAAGGTCGGCCAGCGAATCAAGCTCTTTGCCAAAATGGGATACCTGGTTCAGCTTACGGGCTAAAATACCATCAAAAAAATCCGTCGATCCGACCACGATGTAGACAACTAAAAACACCTGGTTAAATCCGAAATAAAGCAGTAAATAGAGAAAAGGTAATAGAAAAATCCGTGATGCTGAAAGCAGGTTGGGCAGGGTCAGCTTAACCGGCATTTTTGTCTCTCCTTTTCAGGCGGATGGCTAAGTATACTAAAGAAAAGTGAAATTGTCTACATCAAAGAGACCGCGATCGGTAATTTTTAAAGATGG
>SLQM01000023.1 GCA_007131435.1 Syntrophomonadaceae bacterium | reverse complement strand
TAGGGTCTCCTGATACCCAGTACTCCGCCGGGAGATATTTCTTTTGCCTCTTCGAAAAGGGCCAGCGATTTTTCAAGATTTAACTTAGGTTTTGATTGCAATTTTTAACCTCCCTTTCAAACACAGTGTAAAGCTGACAGAAGGGGGGAACAACAACACAGAAGAACCGTCCCCCTGTGTCCCCCCCTGTGTCCCCTGCGATCCATAAAACCTGAAAAAAGAGCCGTCCTCAATTTCAGGGTTTAGGTGTAGAGGTCTTCGAATATTTTGCGCAGCACCGGGTTTTCGCGCATAATGTTCAGCGAAATATCCGCGTGGTCGCGGGTGTAACCGTTGCCGACGATCATCGTTACATCTTTACCCACCCCTTCTGCGCCCAGGGCGGCGGCGGTGAAGCTGGTAGCCATGCTGAAGTAGTAGACAATTCCGCCGTCACGGGTGGCTAAAATTGATGACAGCTCCGTGTTGGGGATATTGACACAGTTGATGGTTACATCGGCCATCGCTCCGCCTGTCGCTTCTTCCACCTTGCTCATGACGTCTAGAGCATCTGCTGCATTGGCCATTAAAACTGTATCGCAAAGCCCGGTTGATTCGGCTCTCTTCATACTTGCTTCGCGCGGGGCAATACCGATTACCTGTCCTGTAACCCCGGCCCTCTTTTTCGCTTCATGCAGGCAGAGCAGGCCCGATTTTCCGCCTGCCCCGATAATCACAACCTTGTCGCCCGGGCGGACCAGCTTGGCAGTCTGGGCAGCGGCCCCGGCAACATCAAGCACGGCCAGGGAAAGGGTTTGCGGGAAATCATCGGGCAGCACGGCAAAGATACCGCTTTCGAACAATATGGCCTGGCCGTCAATTTCAACCTGGTCGATATCCTTCTGGATCTTTTTGATCTTGTCGATCCGCAGCGGGGTAAGGGACAGTGAAACCAGGGTGGCAAGGCGGTCGCCTTCCTTCAGCGGTGTTTTGCCCTTCCAGTTGGGGCCGATTTTTGCCGCTGTGCCAATCAGCATTCCGCCCGAACCGGTTGTCGGGTTGTGGTGTTTGCCTCTTTCTTTTACGATGCCGGTCATAATTTCGGCAATTTTAGCTTCATCGCCACCTGCTTCTTCTTCAATCTGGGTGAAGCTGGCCGAATCGATATTTAAAACTTCAACATCTATTAATACTTCGTTATCGTAAATCTCCATGCTGTTGTCAATCTTCCAGGCCGGCTGGGGCAGCAGGCCCTGTGGCTCAATTACACGATGGGTTCCGTAGGGGTTTCCTTTTTTCATTTTATCAACCTCCAGATTTTATTTTTCGATGCTATTATTCACAAGCTAGCGGATTCAGGTAAGCGTAAACTTTAAGACTCAAATTAAAGCTCCAGGTTGGACGGCAGCTAAACTACCTCCCGTTTTCAAAATATAAATTTAGTAGTACAATAAATAACTGTCGCAGTATTATATTCGCATCATCTTTTCGCATCATATTCGCGCTAGATTATATTCGCCGAATAGCAAATAAAACCCTTGCATTTTAAGAAGCTTTTAGCTATCAGGTAGGATAATAAATTTTTACGTCGAATATACTTCAGGTATAACAAACTTATGTTTAAGGCGGAGCACAAAATGTCAAAACTAAACGAACTACTGCAGCAATGGAAGGAAGACCCCGCATTTACCGGCAATATAACCCGGTGGGAAATTGTCCCCGCCCGCGATGGCCAGTACAGAGACTTCCCGGAACTGCTTGATGAGCGGTTGCGCAAAGCGCTGCGGGACAGGGGCATTGAAAGGCTTTACAGCCACCAGGCCGCGGCAATCGAGGCGGCGCAGGGTAACAACCATACCGTGGTAGTAACCCCCACTGCCTCGGGGAAAACTCTCTGCTACAACCTGCCGGTGGTCAGCGCGATCATTGACGATCCGAACAGCCGCGCCCTCTACCTTTTCCCGACCAAGGCGCTTTCCCAGGACCAGGTGGCTGAACTGCGAGACCTTACCGCCAACCTGGAGACTAAAATTAACTGCCACACCTACGACGGGGATACTGAGCCGGGCCTGCGCAGGGGCATTCGTCACAGCGGCCATATCGTGGTCACAAACCCCGATATGCTGCATTCGGCCATCCTGCCCCACCACACCAAGTGGGTCCAGCTGTTCCAGAACCTGAAATATATTGTAATAGATGAAATGCACCAGTACCGCGGTGTTTTCGGCAGCCACGTGGCCAATGTGATCCGCCGCTTAAAGCGGATCTGCGCTTTTTACGGCTCCAGCCCCCGCTTTATCCTCTGCTCGGCCACCATTGCCAATCCCGGTGAGCTGGCAGAAATGCTGATCGAGGAAAAGGCGGTAGTGATCACCGAGAACGGGGCGCCGCAGGCTGAAAAACACTTTATCCTCTATAACCCGCCCATGGTTAAACCCGAAATGGGGCTGCGCCGCAGCTCCCTGCTTGAAGCCAACCAGCTTGCCCAGGCCCTGATTCGCAACGATATCCAGACTATCATTTTCACCCGCAGCCGCCTGGGGGTTGAAGTCCTGCTTACCTACCTGAACCAGGGCATAAACCTTAAAACAGGCGAGGAGAGCGCTATCAGGGGCTACCGCGGAGGCTACCTGCCCCGGGAAAGGCGGGCTATTGAAGAAGGGCTGCGCAGGGGTGAGATTAAAGGCGTAGTCAGCACCAACGCCCTGGAGCTGGGCATTGATATCGGCGCCCTTGATGCCTGCATCATGACCGGTTACCCCGGCACCATTGCCAGCACCTGGCAGCAGGCCGGGCGCTCGGGGCGCCGCAGCGGGGTATCGCTGGCCGTCCTGATCGCCAACAGTGAACCGCTGAACCAGTACATAATCTCAAACCCGGATTATTTCTTCGGCCGCACGCCGGAGAGGGCCCAGGTCAATTCAGACAACCTGATTATCCTCACCAATCACGTGCGCTGTGCCGCTTTTGAGCTGCCCTTTCGCGTCGGAGAAAAATTCGGCAGAGACAAAATTGACGAGATCCTGCAATTCCTCGCCGAAGAAGATGTGCTCTATTTCAACGAAGGCCGCTATAACTGGATGGAAGACTCATACCCGGCTGAAGAGATCAGCCTGCGCAGCGCGGCGATGGAAAACGTGGTGATCATTGATATCTCCAACCCCCGCCCCGTGGCGATTGGCGAAGTAGACCGTTTCAGCGCCCCCATGCTGGTTCACGAAGAAGCAATATACATGCATGCCGGGGTCCAGTACCAGGTAGAAAAACTCGATTTTGAAGAAAAGAAAGCTTACGTCAGGCAGGTTGATGTTGATTACTTTACCGATGCCAACCTGGCGGTGGACTTAAAAGTACTGGACACTTCCGCGCTCGCTGAAGGGCTTGTGGAAAGAGCCTGGGGCGAAGTGCGGCTTAACGCCCTGGTTTCGATGTTTAAAAAGATCCGCTTTAACACCCATGAAAACCTGGGGGCCGGACCGGTAGACCTGCCTGAAACAGAAATGCATACCAGCGCTTTCTGGCTGTCATTTAACCCGGGAGCGCTGGGAGGTATGCCGCTGTCAGCTGTTCAGGCCGGCCTGGTGGGCCTGGCCAACCTTTTCCCACAGGTGGCATCGCTATACCTGATGAGCGACCCGCGAGACCTGCGGGCCGTGAGCCAGGTAAGATCGCCTCACAACGGCCTTCCCACCCTCTATATCTACGACAACTACCCGGGAGGGGTCGGCTACAGTGAAATGCTTTATAATATCTACAGGGATATAGTAGCCGCTACCAAAAATGCAATTATAGACTGCCGCTGCAGCGAAGGCTGTCCTTCCTGTGTAGGGCCATCATACCAGAACGGACAGGCAGCAAAAAAAGCGGCTCTCCAGCTTGCCGGGGTGATCCTGAAATGAAGCGGGACCTGCAGGCCAGGCTGCAAGAAATGCGGCGCACCGGAGAAGTTAAAACGGGCCGGGAACTGGTTGATACCCTCGATCAGAACAGGAAGATCGACCTGTTCCCCGGGGAAGGGCGCGAAGAAGAAACAAAATACGGCCCCTGCTACCTGCGTGAGCTGAAATTCCCCCTTCAATACCGGCACGGCAGCAGTGCCCTTTCAGGGGCCCTGCAGTGCTGCGGCCGTGATCTTGTTCTGCCGGCGCGGGACAGCGGCTTAAAGGATTTCGACCTCTGCGAATCGATGTTTTTGGATATCGAAACTACCGGTTTGTCGGGTGGAACAGGCACCTGGGCTTTCCTGATCGGGGTAGGTTGGCTGGAAAATGAGACATTTATCCTGCGCCAGTATTTTATGCGCCGCCCGGCCGAAGAAAGAGCAGTTCTAAGCCATTTTGCCGCGGAAGCCGAACGCTATCCGGCAGTTATCTCCTTTAACGGCAAACTCTTTGATCTGCCGCTAATCCAGACCCGCCAGACCCTTTCCGGTTTCAGGCATACCAGTCCGACCATGCACCTTGACCTGCTGCAGTGCGCCAGGTCGCTGTGGAAAAAGCGTCTTCCCTCAAGATCCCTGCGTTCTTTGGAAGAATCGCTGCTGGGGTTAAACCGGTTTGACGATATACCGGGCGCAGAAATACCGGCAGTCTATTTCGACTACCTGCGCCGGGGGAGAACTGAAACCCTGAAAAAAGTTTTTGAGCATAACGTTTTAGATATCCTGTCGATGGTTACCCTGCTGGAAAAAATATCAAACCTGGCTGGAGGCGGCCCGGTGGAACACCCGGCGGAAGCCCTGGCCCTGGGGCAGCTTTACCTGCAGGCAGGAAAAACCGAAACAGGAACCGTTTATTTGCGCGAGGCAGCACAGTGCAGCGTGGAATCCCTGGCTGATGAAGCAGCCCTTGACCTGGCGAACCATTATAAGCGCTCTGGTAAGTGGAAAGAGGCAGCTGAACTGTGGAGTAAAAGCGCCGGCAGGGACCCTGCCAACCCCCTGGCCCTGGTCGAGCTGGCCAAGTATTACGAACACCGCTGTCGCGATTACGGGGCAGCAATCAGGGCAACAGAAAAAGCGCTGACCGAAACGGCAGGCTGCCTGGAAATACCCCTCAGCAGCCCTTTAAGCGCTGTATCGCTGCAGCACCGCCTCCAGCGCCTGGAACGGCGCCTCAACGCTTTCAATAAACCTGTTTAGAAAAGTTATTGCTTGGCTTTAATTAATGACTTCAATTAATGAGTGACTTGTTTATTTTACCCTCAATATATATTGCCGTTAACTTTTAGCTTTATAATCCCAGTTAATCTCCTTTTTCAAACCTGCATCTATCTCCTGCTGCTCAAGGAAATGAAGCAGCCGCTCGAAAGTTTCCTTACTTAAATCGTGTTCCATCAAGCAGGCATCTTCTTCGGCTGCCCTGGGGGAAACACCTAACACCTGGGTTAAAAAACCGTAGATCACCTTATGCCTGTGCCTGATTTTCAAGGCATAGCGCTTCCCCTCCGGGGTCAGTTCAACGGGCCCGTAACGATCCTGGGTAATCAAACCTTTTTCTTTCAGCAGGGTGAGGGCCTGGATAACGCTTGGCTTGGCGATATCAAGCTGTTCGGCAATGTCAGTTACCCGGGCTTTCTTTTTTTCCTGCACCAGGTTCAAAATAACTTCCAGGTAATCCTGCAGGGATGAAGTGATCGGTAAAGACTGAACCATTCGGGTTTCCTCCCTCTTTATGAGCTGGGACAATAATTATTTCTTGCCAAAAACACCTGCGAAACTGCGCCAATTAGATATATACACTCTAACACCGGCAACGGGGGCTGTCAACGAAAGGGCGGGTATAGTAAAATTCTTGATGCATTCTGACAAGTTTTTAGTTTATACTAAACAGTGCGTAGTTTAATACCTGGCGGCTGCAGCCAGTAAGCTAATTCCCCTGCTGCAGGTGCCATCAAAATTAAACAGCGGCAATGAACGGTTACTCTTTGCAGTTAAAACTTTGAAAAAGTGGCAGTCCTCTGACCGCCGAAGACCAAGTTGCGGGTAAAGAGGTTCGATCTCAACCGGAGACAGTGGTCAGCCATCTGGAGACCAAGAAGCTTATTATTACGGTGAAAAAAATGAAAGCAGCATCTGGTAGCAAAAATCTAATACTTACTGCCCCGGTTTACCTGGTTGTCTTCAGCGCCTTTTTCGACACCCACGCCCAGATGCCGGTTTTGGCTCCCTTCGCTTCCAGCCTTGGTGCAACACCTTTTGTGCTGGGCATAGTGGTCGGGGTTTACTCTTTATTTAACATGGCCGGTAACTTTGCAGGCGGAGCAACCATCGACAGGAAAGGGTGGAAAACCCCTTTATTTATCGGACTGATCGGCGCAACCCTTCTCTTACTGCTCTACACCACGGCACAAGCCCCTTATCACCTTGTATTAATCAGGGCCGGCCACGGGTTTCTTGGCGGCTTCCTGGTTCCTTCCGCCCTGGCCTGCCTGACAATTGGGGGAAGCAAAGGTGAAAGCAGGTTTTACGGCAGCAGGTTAGCCTTTTTCGGGGCAACAATCGGCCTTGCTGCCGTAACCGGCCCGATGGTTGCGGGCATTATTGCCGGACGCTTTGGGTTCGCTCCAGTTTACTTGATCCTGGCAGTCGTGATGGCTGTATCCACGATAGTGGCAGCTCGCTTTTTCCGGGACCAGGCGGGCTGCAGCAGCTACCCGGAAGCGCCTGGACTTAATTTATTCACACTGTTCAAGCGGCAGAAGATGCTGACCGCTTTCATCTGCGCCCTGGGAACAATGGGGTCAACAGGCACACTCGCATCATTTCTGCCAACCCGGGCAGCAGCGATAGGGATGGGCCATGCCGAAACAGGCGCGCTTTTTGCTACCTTTGCCCTGGTAGCAATTTTTGTCCAAATGTTATGGCCCCGCAAACTAAAACCCCTACTGAAAAGTGACAGCAGGGGTTGTATGCTTGGGCTTCTTTTGCTGGCAAGTGCATTAAGCATGGCCGCCTTTGCTACCTCTCCGGCAGCAATGTTTAGCTCCCTGGCGATCTATGGCACAGGTTTTGGTTTTTCTTTCCAGGGCATGCTGGGACTGGTTATATCTGATTCAGATGAAAGCTGGCGCGGCCGGGCTATCGGCATCTTTTTTGCCGTTTATTCGCTCGGAGTTGCTGTGGTGCCCCCGGTTAGCGGGCTGATCTGGCAGCACCAGCAGGCCATATTCCCCTTTTACACAGCGGCGGCCTTCGCCCTGGTATCTTTTTTTCTGGTCGTCAAGCGAAACGGCTAAGCCGGTGCATAGCAGGGGAACGAACATAGCAGAGGGACGGGGTACTTGCTACATTTACACATTTAAGGCATGCAGCAAGTAACTCGTCCCATTTCTCACTGTAGATCGTTATCGCAGAAACCTGAAAAAAAACTGCCCCCGTTTCAGGTTGTCCCCGTTTCAGGTTT
>SLQM01000219.1 GCA_007131435.1 Syntrophomonadaceae bacterium | reverse complement strand
TAAGTCCTCCAGCGCCGATGGTACTCGGGGCGCGAGCCCCCGGGAGAGTAGGTCCCCGCCAGGAAATATTTTCTTAAACAGCCTCCCTTCGAACACAAGGGAGGCTAAATTATGTACAAAAACCAGAAACGGGGACGGTTCTTTTTTCAGGGTAGAAAAGAGTATCAACTTTCAACTACGACTTTTGACGGCAAATTTTTGATAGTTAGTTTTTCTAATTCAAGTACTTTGCTGGCATTATCAATATCTATACCAACTATTTCTCCCGAATCATCTAAATCAAGGTTAATGCCAATAGATATCTCCTCATTTTCTTGGCCTGGGTTGGACAGAGAAATGTTGTTAGGTATACAATAGGTTTGGATTGTTTGGCAAATTATCTGTTAATAACTGAAAGGAAATCCAGATGGAAAACATAAGAAGACTTACGATGATCAATGAAATAGCAAACTCTGTAACTCACGGCATAGGGGCGCTGCTCGCGGTAGCCGGACTGGTGCTGCTTGTAGTATTCGCAACGATGCACGGAAGCGCAGTCCATGTTGTAAGCGTGTCTATATATGGCTCGAGCCTGGTATTTTTATACCTCTCATCGACTCTCTACCACAGCATTCAGAAACCGCGGTTAAAATATATTTTCAGGATAATAGACCATTCAGCAATCTATATGTTGATCGCCGGAACTTATACCCCTTTCATGCTGGTTACCCTCCAGGGGCCGCGAGGTTGGACCATGTTCGGGATTATCTGGGCCCTGGCCCTGGTAGGCATAGCCTATAAAATATTTTTTATCAACAGGCACGTGGTTATATCAACTCTTTTTTACCTCCTGATGGGCTGGCTGATTGTTTTTTCAATCGGCGATCTATTTGCAAACCTTCCTCTAAACGGCATTATCCTGCTCGGGGCTGGCGGCCTGTCTTATACCCTGGGCATGATCTTCTATGCCTTCAAAGATAAACTGCTAATGCATGCCATCTGGCACCTTTTTGTCCTCGGCGGCAGTATCTGCCACTTCTTTGCTATCCTTTTCTATGTTATACCGCTCAAGGGATAACAGTTTGCAAATATTAAGTTCAAATATTAAAATAATTAAAAGGCTTAAAGCCAAAGAAATGTTTTGGAAGAGGAGGTTTATTCATATGAAATATTTACTGGCATTCTTACTGTTCGTAGCTTTGCTCATACCGCTAGGCTGTGACTCTGCCCCGGATGGAGTTGACGATTCTGTCCCAGCTGAAGAAATAAATGGAGACGCCCCTGCTATGGCCAGGGTAGATGCAGCTCCCCAACTGGACGGTTCCGGTGAAGGTTTTACAGGGGAACCGTTCCTGGTGGCGGGAACTGAAATTTATCTCGTTCATGACGGGGAGCTTCTTTATGTGCACATGGAAGCGGAGGTGGAAGGCTGGATGTCGGTCGGATTTAACAGCCGTGGCGGGGGAATGGATGGCGCAAATATGATTCTTGGCTACCTGGATAATGGCTCTCCCGCTTACCGTGATGATGTCGGCCAGGGCCGCAGGCACTCTGAAATCGGCTCGCCTGCTGTTGTAGATTTTAACTTTCGAGTTGATAACGGAAAGTCAATCATGGCCTTTTCCTATCCGCTTAATTTTCCGGGTGGCGAAGGGTTCAACCTGGAAGGCTTGAGCCCGGGGGAAACCTACAGCATGATCGTGGCAGTCAATAACAGTTCTTACAATATTGACGGCAGCCATTCAGCCCGCGGCAGTGTAAACTTTAGTGTGTTACCATAATCTATAAAGCCAGCATCCAGGAATCCTTAAGCCTGGATGCTGGCATAATTCTGCTATTTCCCTTTTTCCAGTTCGGGTATCTTACGCCAGTGATAAAGATATACCGGCAGGGCAACACCGATAAAAGCCAGCCCGCCAACCAGGTCGCGCAGCAGGCTCCGGTGATAGTTAATCCTGTTTCTTTCCTCGAAACGCGCTCTTTCCTGTTCTATTAATTCCGGGCCAAAGTGCTCTTCCCACTGGGTCATCTCCTGGTATGGCTCAGGTCGGGCAAAGGGACTATAATCTTCGTAAACAGGGGTTATGTAAGCAATAGCTGTCTGGGTCAGGTTAACTGCTCCGATAATAATCAAAATTAGGGCAATAAAACTGACCAGGTAAAAATAGACATGTTCCAGGTCCCATTTAATTTGCATTTTCTTCCCCCCGCTTTCTGCCAACCGGTTTAACCTGCTTCCAGTGATAGAGGTAGAAGGGCAGCGCTATTATCATCAGCGCTATGGAGTTAAGCAGGCTGCGCCAGGTCCAGCTGTGGTAAGATTCATACATCATTTCCTGGTCAGCCCTTCTTTTTTCCAACTCCTCCAGCGGTGGAGGGTCAAAAACCGGTTTATTTTCTCCTTCCCGGTATTCAGGGTAGTACACATGGATTAGCGGAACGTTAGGTTCATCAACAACCGCCAGCTGCACGGCGCTGTTGATGGCCGATATAGCGCCGCCTACGAAAAGAAAAAGCGTTACCAGGCAGACCAGGTAAAAATAGAGATTTCTAATGCTCCAACTTTTTGCCATCGCCCCTGCACCACCTTCCTGTCTGTTTGACTAACAAAACCCCTACTTACTCTATATACCTAAGCGGCAATAAAAGCAATAGGCAATTGGACGACGCTGCAAAAAGAAAAAAACCTACATATCCACTTGTCTTTGGGCTATAATAAATATGGGAGTGACGGTGACAATTATGCTTAATGTTTTGCTGGTCTATTTTTCGGGAACTGGAATAACTCGCTATTATGCTTCACTGATCTGCGAAGAAATGAACAAGCGGGGTTATAACTGTGACACCTATGATCTTGAAGAGTTAACAGATATCAGCACGCTCTGGCAGAAGAGACCGGTAGCTCTAAATTATACAATTAAAGCGGAAGTGGAACGACCACTCAGTAACTATCCCTGGCCATACATGAAATTGGAGAATGCTTTGTTGGACAGGATTGAAAGCCCCATATTAGACGATGTGGTACAGTACTGGAGCAGCTATGACCTGATCGGCTTTGGCTCACCCGTTTACAGCTTCCGCCCCGCCCCGGTAATGATTCGTTTTTTGCTTGATCTGCCGTACTTTAACAAGGCGGTGCGCACCTTTTCCTTTGCCACCCATGACGGGGCACAGGGAGATTATGAAGCATTTATGAAGAATGTGCTTACCGCGAAAGGGCTTAAATATATCGGTCATATCGGGCAGTCTTTCATTTATTCTGCCACGGCAATCATGAGGGAAAAGTTTGATCATGTTAAAACGGGCCGCCTTTTATTAAGAAAGAGCGAGAACGCCCGCAGGGATATAAATATATTCCTCGAATATGTTCATTCACAATATTTTGGTATTCCATACTGGTATAAGGGGACGAATTTGATTGACAAGATTTTCGGTATTCCTTACCGCCTGTTCTATTCATACGGGATTGACCTTATTTTAAACCATTTCCTTTTCGGCTACGGTATTCACAAGGAAGACTGCATCCAGTGTATGACCTGTGTTAACCAGTGCCCACAGGGCTTAATCGAAGTTGACAAAGAAGATTACCCCATCCGCTATTACCACTGCATGTACTGCCTGCGCTGCCTGAACTGGTGCCCGACCAATGCCCTCTATTTTTCCAAACTGACCAGCAGGAAGGCCCGCTTCCCCGGCCCGGAGGTCCTGCTTGAAGCAGTTTCACAAATCGACTATGAAACCAGCAAGAAATCAAAACCATGATGATTTTAGTTTTTATCTATTTGAACACCCACGTGTAGCACTTTGCCCCATAGACAATTCCCTGCGAAGCTAATGGTTTGCTGGATTAAGCTTACCAGGTATATTATTACTGAAACACACTAATACCGCTGAAGCTTGTGAAGATTAAGTGCTTACCTTTTCACTACGTGCAGCTCTGCTGTCTGCAGCGCTTGATCGAGCATGGCGGGGATATCGAGCCTTTTCTCGAGCTGTTCAACCACAGCATGCCTGGGTTTTGTAACGGGGCTTCTGGGAAGAAATAAAGTGCAGCAGTCTTCATAAGGCAGGGCAGATATATCAAAGCTGTCAATATTCCTGGCAATCGTGATGATTTCATCCTTATCGAACGAAACAAGCGGTCTTATCACCAGCATGCTGGTAGCTTTTGATATGACATCGATACTTTCCAGGGTCTGGGAGGCCACCTGTCCCAGGTTTTCACCGGTTACAATGGCCTGCAGGTGGCGCTTTTCACAGACAAGCTGAGCCAGCCTGTACATCATCCGGCGCAGCAGGATAACCCCCATCTCGGGCGGGCAATCCTGGCGCAGTATTTTTTGTATATCCGCCACGTTAATCATGTGCAGGGGTATTTTCCCTCCATAACGGGCAAGTATTTTGCCGAGTTCAATCGCCTTGTCACTTGAATGGCGGCTGGTAAAAGGAAAACTATGAAAATGAACTGCTTCAAGCGCCAGCCCCCGCTTCATAGCCAGCCATCCGGCAACTGGGCTGTCCATACCCCCGGAAAGCAGCAGCAGTGATTTGCCCGTGATCCCCACGGGCAGGCCACCCGGCCCGGCAATTTTATCCAGGTAAAGATAAGCGCTTTTATAGCCTATTTCAACACTTAGTATAATATCGGGTTGATGAAGGTCTACCTGCAGCAGGGGATATTCTTCAAGCAGGTGTCCCCCCAGCAGCTGGCTGATTTCGGGAGAGTTGTAGGGAAAATGCTTATTGGCACGGCGGCTTTGAACCTTAAAACTGGAGGATTGATTAGCAAACTGTGCAAAAATTTCCTTTGCCCGGGTTTTAATTTTTTCAAAATCAAGCGCTTCTTCCCAGACAGGGCTGACTGAAACAACACCGAATACCCGGCTTAACCTTTCCTGCATCGCTTCCCTGCCCGCTTCCGGCCCGCTGACCATGAACCGCCCGTGCATTCTATCTACTTCAGCTTCAAAATCTCCTACCGCACCTTTAAGGTTACGATGCAGCTGCTGTTCGAACTCACCGCGGTTTCTGCCTTTCAGGGCTATTTCCCCATAGCGAACCAAAAATTTTGCTGCCAATATTTTGCTCTCTCCTTTAAAAACATACTGTAAAACTTTATGCAGGATTAGTTACCCCTGCATTGTTAGCAGTTTTTTTGCCAGGGCTGCAGTTTTTACTGCTGCTGTAGTTACATCTTCCTTCTTGTTAAACAGGGAAAAGCTAAAGCGCAGGGCGCTGTCAATCATTTTCTTATCAAGCCCGATAGCCTTCAAAACATGGCTCGGCTCTGAACGGCGGGCGTGACATGCAGCTCCCGCAGAAACGTAAATTTTCTCTGCTTCAAGTGAATGCAGCAGTACTTCAGCCTTTACTCCCGGGAAAGATATGTTGATGATATGCGGCGCTCCCTGGTCTGGGGCAGGGCCGTTGACCTTAAACGGAAGGTCCTGTTTTTGCAGCTCCCTGTAAAATGCCTGTTTCAAACTCTGCAGTTCGTAAGCATTATTTACCTTGTCATTTTTACAGATGGCCGCTGCCAGGCCGAAACCGGCAATCCCTGCAGTATTTTCTGTTCCGGAGCGAAGTCCATTTTCCTGACCGCCGCCGTGTATCTGGGGCTGCAGGTTTTTGCCCTCCCTTACCCACAGGCAGCCAACACCTCTTGGCCCATGAACTTTATGGGCGCTGCAGCTGATCAGGTCGGCCTGCCAGCCTCCCGGTTGGAGCGGCAGCCTGCCGAAGGATTGAACAGCATCGATATGGAAGATGGCAGATCGGTTTTTATTCCGAATGGCAGATCCGCAGGCTTCAAGCGGTTGAATCGTACCTACTTCGTTATTAACATGCATGATGCTGACCAGGATAGTATTTTTAGTGACCAGGCTTTCCAGCTGATCGGGATCGATTAGCCCGGCTTCGTTGACGGTTAAGTAGCTAACGCTAAAGCCCTCTTTTTCAAGGAATTTAAAGCAGTCTAGCACCGAAGGATGTTCGACTGCAGATGTTATAAGATGATTGCCCCTGTTTTTGTAAGCAAATGCGGCGCCCTTAATTGCCAGGTTATTTGCCTCTGTTCCGCCTGATGTAAAAACTATTGATTTTTCACGGCCGTCAAAAAGCTGCGACACCAGGCGCCTTGCTTCCCTGATCACCTTTTCAGCCTCCAGGCCCATTTCATGCATGGATGAAGGGTTGCCATAGGATTTGTCCTGGATTTTGTCGATTAAAACCCTTACCTCGCGGTAAGGGCGGGTAGTAGCGCTGTTATCTAGATAGATGCTGCTCATCATTAAACCTCCTGCCGAACTGCAAATCTTGCCCGCCTTATTAACCCTGGAACTTTAGCAGGATAAGTCAGAAATCAGAAAGAAGAACCCGGGTTTAGACGAATACCAGGCCTGTACACGCCACTACCTGAAAAAAGAACAGTCCGCATTTCAGGTTTTTACCGTTTCAGGTTAGACTGAATAATTACATTAAAAAACCCGGGTTGCCCCGGGTTTTTTAGTGATCGAACCTTAAACTGAAACAACTTCTTTAACCGAAGCTATTTCCTGCTTTAAAACACGCTCGATTCCCTGTTTCAGGGTAATCTGAGACATGGGACAGCCGCCGCAGGCGCCGGTGAGTCTAACCTTGACAATGCCGTCTTCGCCTACCTCGACCAGTTCAACATCGCCTCCGTCCCTCTGCAGGGCCGGGCGGATTTTATCCAGCGCTTTTTCTACCTGTTCCTTCATGTTTAACGCCTCCTTCCCATTACTTCAGCCCTGAACCAGGCTGACTGCTTTTTATTATACCATACCGTTTGCCCATTCGTCTGCATTGACAGGCTATTCTTTATCGCTCATAATATCCTTAAAAAGGGGCACTTTCAAGGCCCGGGGAGTGATCGTGATTGGATAAAGAAAAACTATTTGACATGGTAATTATTGGAGGCGGCCCTGCAGGGGTTACAGCAGCACTTTATGCAGCAAGGGCGGGCCTGTCTGCGGTGATCATTGAACAGATGGCCCTGGGTGGTGAAATATGCGCCACTGACCGGCTGGACAATTTTCCGGCTTTTCCTGACGGTATTTCCGGGGCTGAATTCGGCATGCTGCTCCAGCAGCAGATGGAGAATATGAATGTGCCCATCGTATCGGGTTCGGTTGAAAAAGTTGACCTGGCCGGAGATATTAAAACTGTAACAACTTCCAGCGGTGAATTCAAGGGCAAAACGGTGCTGATTGCAACCGGAACGGAGCCGAACCTTTTAGGGATTGAAGGTGAGCTTGAACTGCGCGGCCGCGGCGTGTCGTACTGCGCTACCTGCGACGCCGCATTTTTCCGGAACAGAACTATAGCAGTTGTCGGCGGAGGAGATGCCGCCCTGGAAGAGACGCTTTTCCTGTCCCGCTTTGCAGAAAAGATATACCTGATTCACCGCCGCGAT
>SLQM01000113.1 GCA_007131435.1 Syntrophomonadaceae bacterium | reverse complement strand
TGGGGTAAAGCATTTCCGGAAGGTAATAAGTTTGAGGAGTTTCTTCTGTCATGGCTCCAAGCAGAACTTCATCGATTGACGGCCTGTAAAGACGGTTTCCGATCCAGTCTGTACTCATCTTATCTGCAGGAATTGTCCAATATTTTTCCGTATATCTGGCTGGGTAACGTTCAGCAATCCATTTGCCAAACTGCTGGTCAAGCCATTCCCTGTAATTCGGGTCATCAGTTACCGCCGGCCGTTTAATAAAACTTTTAATTGCTGCAACTTTTTCTTCTGCATCCAGGGGGTATAAATTGTTTTGGACAGGATGCTTTAGCCACTTGCCATTATCATAATTATATGGTGCTGGTTCGTGAGTTATGTATTCAGTTAGTTCCAGTATTGCCCTGTAATCATCGTTGCTGCTAAAAGCAAAGTGGACTGCATTATCAAAACGGAAACCCTCAACATGAAAATGATCCAACAAGCCACCCCAGCGTTCTTTTGCTTCAAAAACCGTGGCGACCTTACCCATTTTTTTTGCATGCCAGGCTGCCGATATCCCAGCCACTCCAGCACCAAGCACAGTAATTTCAGCCATCGTAACCCCTCTTTTTAATCCCTTTCAATAACTTCTTCCATATCAGCTTTTATACCTTTTGCTGCTTCACGATTAAATAAAGTAGGTATTGTTAACAACAAGATTCTAAAATCCATCAACAATGAATATTCAGCGATGTAATAGAGATCATAGCGCAGCTTGTCCTGCGAGTTTGTAGCATAGTAGCCATTCACCTGGGCCAATCCTGTAATCCCGGGTTTGACTAAATGGCGAAGCCTGTATTCGGGCATAACTTCCTCAAACTGTTTTACAAAGTATGGCCTTTCCGGGCGAGGGCCCACCATGCTTAAATCTCCCCTGATGACATTATACAGCTGCGGCAGTTCGTCAAGGCGCGTGGCACGTAAAAATCGGCCAACTGCAGTTACGCGATCATCTTCTTCTGTTGAAAAGACCGGCCCGCTATTCTCTTCAGCATCATGAATCATAGTCCTGATTTTATATAGTGTAAAAACTGCACCCCTGTATCCGACTCTTTCCTGGGAAAATATAGCAGGCCCCGGGGAGGTTGCCTTAATCAATAAGCAGAAAATCAACAAAACCGGACAGGCTAGTATTGTTGCCGGTATTGCAAAAGCCAGGTCCAGGATTCTTTTAACAAAAAGCTGTATAAATGAAAGCTGCATATTATGACATTCAATTAGCGGTGTATCATGTACCTGGGTCATTGCAGCCCGGGTTAAAATAATTTCATATAAATCAGGGACGATAAAAACCTCTTTATTCTGATCAAAACTATCCCTAATAATCCTGTTTTTCTGTTCCATGTCCAAAAAACCGGTTATCATAACTGAGTCTGCCTGTTCAAGGTAGCGGTTAAATTCATCAAGCCGTTCCGGGTTAATAACCCTGGTAACCTCAAAAATTCCTTTCGGCAGACACATAATTTTTTCCAGGGCACGCTCTACTTCATCACTGGTACCTATAACTAGAAGTTTTTTTTGACCCTGAACCCAGAGTTCAAGGCGCCAAAATAAAATTCTCCAACCCAGCAGCAGGGCTAACTGTAAAAGTGGGGCTGCTATAAAAACAGACCTTTGAAAGATAAATGCCCTGGTCCAAAAAGCAAACAATATAGAAAAAACCGTTAAACCGATTACTCCGGTTATGAGTGCCCTGATTAGGGGTGTTAAACCGCTGCGCTGGCTTGAGTATAAACCAAGGTTATGAAAAAGCATGACTGTAACCAGCGATACAGCAGGAAAAAGAAGTATTAGCGAACCAATTTGAAAACCCTGCAGCTGTCCAGTCGCAAAAACAAACCCAAGATAAAGGCCAAGATTGGCAAGTGACATATCGACGATTGCTACGAGCCACTTGGGTATTTGTTCCGGTTTAACCTTATTACCATTATTCACTGCCAAATCAGCAACCTTCTTAAATTATTTTTCCTGATTGCTTTTTTCTTTAATAATAACGCGCATTCCTGCCTCATTATACACCGCTATTCTTATTTATTAAAGTTCATAAAAAGCTAAATATCGGCCATTAACTATTAGTTTTGATAAGTGTTTACTCTTTCATAGCGGGGAAGCGCCGGGTTATATTTACCAAGACCACGGATAATCTGGAGTATGTTGCCTAAGTAGACAAGATAGTAATACCACCTGTTTTTAAAACCGATCCAGGAAAATATAGCTGCATTTATAAATAGCGGAAGGTAAGGGGAAACTATGAACAACAGTGGTGCTGAAGCCAGCCCTGCAAATACAATAAAGGGATAAGGATAACACCTGATGAAGTTAATCAGCAAACCGCTCTGAGCATTGGCTGCAACTACCTGCCCTGCTCCATGTAACCGCTTATTCCCCCAGCGTGGCAAAAATGCAATTTTCAATTTGTCATAATTACTAAGGTATGGAGTATAGTGTTTTACCATGGGTATATCAATAGCTTTCATTAGATAGCCCATCCTCCTCACCCTGCTGTATAAATCTACCTCTTCAAGCTGGTATACAGAGGGATTCCAGTTGCCTGCCTCTAAAACAACATTTCGCTTATAAAGCACGGCCCCCGCGTGATAGTTAGTTGTTTTGCCCCAGTAATCTATACTCCCCATCGCATTCTTTGGTAATACTACGTAGTCTCTTTTAGCTATTACTTCTCCTTTATTACCTTGATAAACGTTACAGGTCCTGCCTGTAAACCCGGCGATTTCTCCGGGTAAATCAGTTTCATTATTTTTGATTTTTTTTATGAATGCAATGAATTTTTCGCTTAGAACCATGTCACCGTCAAGATATAGAATCCACCTGCCTGCGGCTTCATTGGTTCCGATATAACGGCCAGTCGATGCAGAATAAACTGATTGCCTGTCAACCAGAAATACTTTAGCTCCTGCTTTAAGGGCTATATTCATGCTGTTGTCTTCTGATTGAGAGTCCACATATATCCATTCAATATCATGCCTGCATGGCAAGCTCTTAAATAACCTGGGTAAATTATTTTCTTCATTATGTCCGATTATGACTATAGAAAGAAATAACTGATCTTTCGAAAGCCTGGATATAGATCTTTCCATAATTACTCCTTCTCCCAAAACCGTCTTATCATCACTGCCTGCTTTTAAGCTTTTCATTTATAATCTTGACGATGTCCCGGTATCGTTTATCCCATGTATGTTCAGATGCAAATTTTACATAATGCTTTTTTTCTACTTGATCTACCTGCAGGCTGCTATCTAGCAGATCCAGGAACTGATCGCTTGAGTGATAAATACTAATCGGGCCTTTCATCTCAACCAGGTCTCTCATCGGCGGGGCAATTACAGGAAGCCCGCAGGCCAGGTATTCATAATATTTGATCGGGTTAACGGCTTCGGTCAGTTTGTTAACATAGAATGGTATTAAGCCGATATCGCTCCATTTCAGATAACCTGGCAGTTCTTCATAATTTTTAAGACCCAAATAAGTTAAGTTGTCTTTCTCTTGCAGCTCCCTCAAAACTGGTTTAAGAGGACGGTGGGTTACAGGCCCGATTAGTAAAAAATGGACCTCTTTTCGATTCATTACAGCATTAACAAGCAGGTCCGGATCAAACCTTGAATCCAAAGTTCCTGCAAATACAGCCACCGGCCTTCCGTCATCTGGAAAATCAACTGGTTTTTCTTTTTTCTCTTCAAAAAAAACTCTATTTACTCCATTTGGCAGGTAAAACACATCATCCTGCCTGATATCTTTTGCCCAATCCATAAGCGCCCTGGATGTGACAATAACAAAATCTACCTTCGCAATCAAATCCTTTTGTAAATCCGCCACATTTGCTGGTATTCTACTGAACTGATCAAGCCTGTCAGCAAGACGGTAACAGCTTAAACGGTGAGGCAATAAATCTAAAATACTGTATGAAACCGGACCTGAACACCAGAGAAGATCAAAACTGGTTTCCCCACCATAAGTCTTGAGCTGCTTAATAAGTGCAGGATAGGCAAACCGAAATTGGTTTCGCCCTATATAAAGCGAATTGAGCAAAGGAAGGTTGTAATAAAATAATAACGTAAAAGGAACAAACCACTTTATGCCATCATATATTTGCCCTTTTTTACGCCATACCTGGTAGCGCTTTCTGTTTGACTGATCGGGCTTAAATAAGTGAAAAGGGCTTATAGCCGGTCCCAGCCATGTGCAATCATGGCCTGCTTCATTAAACAGGTTAATGTACTGGTGAGAACCGACCGGATCTGGACGATCAAGGTTATGCGATTCAGAAAACAAAACTTTCAGCTTAATAACAATACACCCCAGTAATATTCGTCAATTCTTTTTTAAACTACTTATGCCCCTGTTAACCAGGCTTTTTAAACCGATTTTTTCTGTTTTTCCCAGTATGGCTAGTAAAATAAGGCAGCAAAGCAAAAGAATTGCCATTTTAATTGCCAGTGCAGCAAAAACTCCCAATTCGCTTGCTGCAACAACGGTTATTGCCATTATTGCACATAATGGGAAAAATAATAATCCGGCTGAAGCCATCCAATTATAATCAACCCTCCATAGCCTGCGTGAAATGCAAAAATAGCTGACTGCAAACAATATGTAAGATAGGCCTGTTGCTGCACCTGCCCCGGCAATCCCCCAGCGGGGAATAAAAAGGGCATTGAGCCCAATATTGATCAAGGCTACTGTCCAACAGGCAAGCATTATATATACCGTCTTGTTTTTAACCATAATTCCCACTGCAGAAACCTGGGCGGTAGTAAAAAATAGAAAGCCGATAGACAAATAAGGTATAGCCTTGAAAGAATCATAATAACCGGGAGGTACTAAAATATAAAGTGTTTCCTGGGCCAATGCTACAAACCCGACAATAATAAAACCTGAAGCTGTTAATAGATATAGCATTGTTTTTTTAAAAACTTCGGCTGCATAGGCCTTATTTTCTTCATACACTTTTACAGCGTGGGGCAGCCAGGATTGTCCAATGGCATTTTGCAGGAGCATTAAAACCGCTGTCATCGCAGCAGCAATTGAATATAACCCCACATTATCCAGGTCAGAAAGACGTGCTAACATAATGCGATCTGCATTGCTCAAAAGCCAGAATGCAACATTCATCGGTACGAGTGGAAGCCCAAAAAGTAAAAGCTGCCTTAGAAATATTAAGGAGAATCTCCACTTAAGCAAGTCTCGAATAAAGATTAGCCGTACCGGCATCATAACTAAGGCTGAAACCAGTGCCCCAAGCAAAGCGCCTGTTACTCCAAGATTAAACACTAAGACAAAAATCACGGCTAACACCAGGGTTAAAGCTGCTGTTGCTACGTTTAGAGCGGTATAAGTTTTAGCCTTAAAACGATTACGTAAAGCCTGAGATAATATAAGGTTCATCATAGCGGGAGGCCCGGAAAGCAGGCCGATTAAAAATGCCTGGTGATAAATGTTGCTATCCAGCAACCAACCAGCCATTACCCTGCTAAATGGGAGAATCACAGCTAATAAGACTAAGCTCCATGCGGCAAGAAACATAAACCAGGTGGCCGATAGGGTCTGTTTATCCTCTTCAGTTTTACATTGAAAAAAGAAGCGTGTGTAGGCATTATCGCCACCCAGGAGTAGAATGCCTGTAAAAAAAGCAACGGAAACATTGATTAAGCTCCATGCCCCATATTGTGACGGATCAAAGATACGGGTAAATATGGGAGCGGAAATTAAGGACATCCCTTTGATTAAAAGGTTGCCAGAGCCGTAAACAGCAAGATCAGAAAATAACTTTTTAAAATTAAATGATGCTTCATTTTTTGGTGCCATACTATCTTCAGGCTTTTTTAAGTCAACCCCGGTCCCTGTCAAATGAGGCTATCTCCTTTTCTAAAACCTCTAATCCCTGCTGCTGTTAAAAACCTTGAATTTTTCGCCCCTGGCAATTTTACCGATACCTAAAACGATGAAATATAGCAGGCAAAAAGGCAAATAATACAGAGCTTTAAAAGGGACCTCTGTTAAATGCTTTAATACCGTTCTATATTCACCATGCGCCAACCTGGCTAATATAAAGCCTGTTGAATCTTTAACTAAATTATATTTAATTTTTTCGACTTCCATGATTGAAAACTTAAGATTATTATATTGAGATAAGTTGTAATAACGAATTATGTATGCTTCGCGGAAAGTGTCACCCTTTTCCGTGCTTTTAGCCTGGCCTGAAGCGCTGTGATAACCGGTTATAGTTAGCGGTTTTCGCACAAAGGCAAAACCATAGCTGTTTAATATTCGATAGAAAAGTTCGCTATCGGCATGCAAAAGGTCACGTCGAAATGGCCCATGCTGCAGGTATGCCTTATGCGAAACCATAATAGAAGCCGGGGAATATAATGCAGCTCGATAACCTGGTTCGAGTAATAGTTTACGCAGGACCTGCCAACCTGCAAGGGAATCCTGGTCTGCTGGTATAAAACCTTCTTGCAGCTCATCTCCAATGTAATGGTAAGATGAGATTATCCCAATTTTTTCTGACCCTCCCTGCTCTTCCCCGGCCCTAAACATTTCTGACAGGCACGATGGTAAAAGCCTGTCATCATCTCCAACAAATTTAAGCCATTTACTTTCCGGCGAAGCCAGTGAAAACGCCTTGATAAAATTCTCAAGACGGGGAATAGTGTTTGTATTATTATAGACTTTAATCCTGTTGTCTTCAGTATATTTATTAATTATGCTGGCGGTATTATCGTTCGAGGCATTATTTACAATTATGAACTCAAACTCTTCATAATCCTGGTTTAGGACGCTTTCAATTGCATTTTGAAGGTTATCTTCACCGTTATAAACTGGAAGCAAAATACTGATCGGTATAGAAGACACAAAAAACCCCTCTTTCAAGCAGTGGATTTTATTTTATCACAGTTCACAAAGATCGATTATTAAATTAAAAAGCTTTCTTTATGATATTCAAAAACATTTACCTGTAAATATAATATGCTCCTTTTAATCTCTCTTTCAAATAAAGAAGCCGGCTTTTGTTATACCTGTTTAACTCTTTCCTGAACCTCACCATGTCAATAAATGCCGCAGGAAATGCCAGCCACCCGTAGCGGTGTGCATCGTAAGCGCCTTTAAATAATACTTTTTCAGATGAAAATTCATCCAGAGCCTTAATAGTGCTTTCTGCCGGATGTTCAACAATATATTCAGGTATGTACTTAACTTTAAGACCGCTCTTAATACAGTCATGAATAAAAACAGCTTCTTCACCGTAAATAATTAATGGGCTGCCCATACCAAACAGTTCATTAAATTGAATCCCCCTGCTTTTTATCGCATCCAGTTTAAAAGCAATTTCTATAGATGAAATAAAGTGCATACTCGCATCATTTAATAAGTAT
>SLQM01000112.1 GCA_007131435.1 Syntrophomonadaceae bacterium | reverse complement strand
TACCTGGTAAAAAGATACAATTAAACTACCGGGGATAAGGCGGGTGGAAAAGTTGACTGATTTTGAACTTAAAGAGGTTAAAGAAAATGTTTCCTGGATGGGAGGAAGTTATAGCGGACAATTAGTTAACAATATGCCTCAAGGAGAAGGAAGGCTGCGACTGCCAGATGGAACCCGCTACGAAGGTCAGTGGAAAGAGGGAAAGCCCCACGGCAGGGGAACAATTATCTATGCCAGTGGCTCCGGATACAGGGGTGAATTTTTTGAAGGAAAACGACACGGTTACGGTATTTACGCTAAACCGACAGGAGAAAAAATTAAAGGCTTGTGGAAGAAGGGTGAATTTATTAAGCCGCATGAAAAGCCTTCTGAAGCAGATCAGCAAGCTTATACTAAGTTCAGTGCGAAAGCCATGGAAACTCGCAGGGGTAATCCTGCAATAGATGTAGACAATCTAAGCTACTGGTATGGGAAACTACAGGCGGTTAAGGATATTAGTTTCGAGGTTTATCCAGGCGAAATACTTGGCTTTTTAGGCCCGAACGGTGCTGGAAAATCGACTACGATAAAAGTTTTAACCGGCCAGCTTGAATTAAAAGGAGGCAGGGCAAGGATCCTGGGCCGCGATGTGGGCAGGGACGATCCAGTTATACAATCTCAAATCGGGGTTACTTTTGAGGAAAAGAACCTCTACCTGGAGATGAATGCCCTGGAAAATCTGAATTTTTTTGCTTCCCTGTTTGGGATTCGCAATCCCGGTTCCATGGAGGCTTTGAAACGCGTAGGGCTAGCCGACAGGGCCAGGGACAGGGTTGGCAGCTACTCAAAAGGTATGCGTCAGCGCTTGATGATCGCCCGCGCGTTTATCAATAAACCGAAAGTGCTTTTTCTTGACGAGCCTACAGATGGACTTGACCCGGTAACGGCATCTGCGATCAGGAAAACAATTAAGGAGGAAGCAGAGAGGGGAGCAGCAATCCTGCTGACCACGCACAACATGTTTGAAGCCGATGAACTCTCAGATCGGGTTGCTTTTATCAACGAGGGTGAAATAGTAGCTCTTGATACAGCAGAAAACTTAAAGCTTAAATATGGGAAACGGTCTGTTCGCGTCAGGCTGCGTGACGGAAATGAAGTGAAAGAGCTAAACCTACCGTTAGATGGCGAGCAGTCATCAGCCCGCCTGGGTGAACTGGCAGCCTCGCCCAACCTGATGACCATTCATACCGAGGAAGCGACCCTCGAGGCGATATTTATCCAGCTAACCGGCAGGGGGCTTGCAGGATGAAAAAGGTATCGAATTTCAGGCTACTCATGTCTGTCTTGAAAAAAGACGTTCAGATTTACAGCCGCAACATGCTATATCTCTTTCTTACAGTGCTCAGCCTGGTTGTTTTTGTAGCTGTTTTCTGGCTGGTGCCTGATACCGTGGAAGAAGAATTTTCTTTTGCCATATCCCCTTCGCTTAATACCTTGTTCAGCGAAAGTAAAGAAGTGCTGATTGAGAAAGGTTTTCCGGAAGAAGTAGTTGGGCAGCTTGATGAATTTGAAGCTGCTTTTGAAGAAGAAGGGCTTGTCCTGGTTGAGATTGAAAGTGAGGAGCAGCTAAAGCAGGTTATAAAGGGTGAGCTGGATGTTTATAAAACTGAAGAGGGCCGCTTTATATTAATTGATCCCGATAGCGATGATGAAAGGCCGGAAGGAGCAAGCAAAATTAACCTCGATACCGGGATAGCTTTTCCGGCTACATTTTTAAGCGACGCCGTGCTTGGCGAGAAGCCGAAAGTTATTGTATATGCCGATGCAAGAGTGCCTGAAGAGATCCGGGGAGCCATGCAGGGTTTTATCAGGGAAATGGCTTACCAGTTAGCCGGGTATGAACTGCCGGTTGAATTTCCCGATGAAGAGCTTGTCATTTTAGGAGAAGACAGGCTGGGGGACCAGGTATCGATGCGGGCCAGGATGAGGCCGATGATCGCCTTTTTTATAATGATGATGGAAACCTTTGCCCTTGCTTCACTCGTTTCGAACGAGGTGCTGCAGAGAACAGTGACGGCCCTGCTGGTTACACCTTTGAAGGTCTGGCACTTTTTGCTGGCCAAGACCATATTTGGCACTGCCCTGGCCATGATCCAGGCTGTGATTATCCTGGCGTTCGTCGGAGCTTTCAGTGCGACTAACTGGCCTTTACTGCTGGTAATCGTGCTGCTTGGTTCGTTCTTGTTTACAGCGGTAGCCATGCTGGTTGGCGCGGCCGGCAGAGACTTTATTGGCCAGCTGATGTTTAGTATGCTTTTTATCATTCCGCTGATGATCCCTTCCTTTGCCGTTTTATTTCCCGGCTCAGTCGCTGCCTGGGTCAGTATGCTACCCAGCTATCCAATCGTGAGGATGCTTTATGATGTTACGATCTACGGTACACTGTGGGAAGACAATGTATTTTATATGCTCTATGCCCTGTCATGGGTAGTTCTTTTGTACGGGTTTAGCCTGATTGTTTTGAAAAGGAAGGTGACGCGGTTATGAGCTTAAAACGAATTTTTAAGATTTTAACAAAGGATTTTTCCGTTGGGCCGCGTAAGCCGTTTTTTATCTGGGCCCTGGTAATGCCTTTTGCTTTAACCTTTCTTTTCCAGGTTGCTTTCGGCTCGCTTTTTGAGCCAAAACCAAGGCTGGCTGTTGTCGACCTGGGCAGGTCAGAGATAACGGCAGCGGTGCAGGAGCTGGAAGGTTTTGAAGTTAGCTTACTTGAAAACAGGGAAGAGCTACTGGAAGGTGTGGAGCGGCATGATTATGATGCCGGGATGATCCTTGCAGAAGGCTTTGATGATAAGGTAAAGGCCGGGGAAAAACCGGTGCTGGAATTATACATGAGCGGTGAAAGTCTCGCTTCAAACAGGATAATTATTGCCGTGATGGCAATTGAAATGATCCGCGAGCTTGAGGGCAGCGAAGCCCCGGTAGAGGTGGAAACGGTCTATTATGGCGAACCGGGTCTTCCAGTCTCAATCCGCCTGGTCCCTTTTTTAGTATTTTATGCCCTCGTAATGGCCGGTATCTGGGTGCCCAGCTCAAGCATAGTTGAAGAGAAAGAAAAGGGAACGCTAACAGCTATGCTTGTTACCTCAGCGCGGGTTAATGAAATTTTGGCCGCCAAGTGGCTTATGGGTTTTCTGTTTGCTATTTTCCTGGCAACAACTACCCTGTTGTTAAACCAGGCCCTGGGGCCGCGCCCCTTAGATGTTGCGGTAGTGATTATAGTGGCAGCAGCCTTAACAACCATGATCGGCCTGATTATCGGTATCTACTCGAAGACCGCAACCATGCTTTTTACCTTGATTAAAAGTTTGGGGATGTTTCTGTTTATACCAATTCTATTTTACCTGTTTCCGGACTGGCCGCAGTGGATTGCAAAACTATTCCCACTCTACTGGATAATTGAGCCAATCTGGGCTGTCTCTGTGATGGGTGAACCTTTGAGCGAAGTCTGGTTTGAGCTGCTTGTTGCAGGAGCCATAACCCTGGCCATGATTCCTCTTATCCTGCTGCTTAAAAAGCGGGTTTTTACTTGAAATTAGAAACCGATTAATTGACAAGTTTTAACTGGCATGTTAGTACATCTTAAGAGGTATAAATTAAATCGAGCTTTGAAAATGCTGGAGGTGTTTTGCTTGAAGAAAAAAGAACTGGCATTTTCCGGAACCGGTGATTATATAGCTTCTCAGGAGCTGCAGAATAGCGTTAATGTGGCAGTTGCCCTGGGAAGGCCGCTTTTAATCAAGGGAGAACCGGGAACCGGAAAAACCATGCTGGCCCGGAGTATCGCCGAAGGGTTAGAAAAAGAACTTCTAATCTGGAATATTAAATCCACGACAAAGGCCAGGGACGGCCTCTATATTTACGACACGGTGCAGCGTCTCTATGACAGCCAGTTCGGCGATCACGATGTTGCTGACATTAGCCATTACATAAAACTTGGCAGGTTGGGCGAATCATTCACCGCACCTGAGCAGGTAGTGTTATTAATCGATGAAATAGATAAAGCCGATTTAGAGTTTCCCAATGACCTGCTGTGGGAGCTAGACATCATGAGTTTTCATATCCCCGAGACCCGCGAAACGGTGGAAGCGCGCCACAGGCCAATCGTGGTAATTACCAGCAATGCAGAAAAAGAGCTGCCCGATGCTTTCCTGCGCCGCTGCATATTTCATTATATTGCTTTTCCCGATGCTGAAATGATGGCAGAGATTGTGAAGGTTCACTACCCGGAGCTGGAGAACAGGTTGTTGGACGAAGCGCTAGATGCATTCTACTGGCTTCGTTCCGTTGGCGGCCTGCAGAAGAAGCCCAGCACCAGCGAGCTTTTAGACTGGGTGCAAGCCCTGACTGCCGGGGGGATTAAGCCGGAGCAAATTATGGATGAGCTACCCTTCCTGGGTGTTTTAATCAAGAAAGACCAGGACTTCAAAACTGTCCTGCAGCGCCTGCACAGGGACGGTAAAGAAGTAAAACCGGTAGCGGGAATACCGCGCAGCTGGTAAGCGGGGAAAGGCAGGAATAGCCGCAATTTATGTTTATAAATTTTTTCTACCAGCTAAAAGCATACGGAGTGCCAGTATCAATTACAGAGTGGATGCTTTTAATGGAAGCCCTGGGACGTGGTATGGCTTTGTCAAGCCTTACAGGTTTCTATTACCTGGCCCGGGTTGTTTTGGTTAAAAGCGAAACCCACTACGATCGCTATGATATGGCTTTCTACAGCTATTTTAAAGGTATAGAGACTCCGCTTGAGCTGACCGAAAAGGTGCTGCAGTGGCTCGAGAATACAATGCCACCCAAAAGAATATCTGAGCAGGAGCGCAGGTTTTTCGAGGAGTTTGACTTAGATGAGCTGAGGAGCCAGCTTGAGCAGCGCCTAAATGAGCAGCAGGATGAGCACCACGGCGGCAGCAGGTGGATTGGAACAGGTGGAACCTCACCTTTTGGACATTCTGGCCATCACCCCGCAGGAGTTAGAATCGGCGGCGAACCGCTGAACAGGTCGGCCGTACAAGTTGCAGCGCAGCGCAACTTTCGGGGTTACAGGGCGAATGTTATAATCGGGGTCAGGCAGTTTGAAATTGCACTGCGCAAATTGCGTCAGCTAAGCAGCAGGGTTGAAGGACCCCGCGACGAACTTGACCTGGATGAGACGATCCGTGAAACAGGTGATAAAGGCGGGATGCTGCAGCTGGTGTGGGACAGGAGTAAAAAAAATAATGTAAAGGTAGCCCTGCTGATGGACTCGGGCGGTTCCATGGAGCCATACAGCAGGTTGTGCAGCCAGCTATTTACGGCCATGAACCGGGCCAGCCATTTTAAGGATCTGCGTTTCTTCTATTTTCACAACTGCATATACCAGCATATTTATAGCGAACCGAACTGCTTCATGCGAAGTTCCCTGCCCACAGAGGATTTTTTGCGCATGCTTGGCCCGGAATACAAGGTTATTTTGCTTGGCGATGCCAGCATGGCCCCCAGCGAGCTGACCATGCCCGGGGGAGCTATTGACTACAGTTACAGTAATGATCAACCAGGAATTACATGGTTAGAGAGGATTGCAGGGCATTTCAATCACAGTGTTTGGCTTAACCCCATACCGAATACCTTTTGGGAAAGGGGCATGGGCAATTATACTATTAATGTGATCCGTACTATTTTCCCCATGTATGAGTTGTCCGTGGAGGGACTGGAAGGGGCGATTAAGAAGCTGAAAGGACCGAAACTAATATGACGAAGAAGTTAAACGTACTATTATTTGCAGCAATTGGCGGTTCCGTTTTTGCCATGCATTTTGGAGGTTCCTGCATGCTGTGGCCCGTTACCTGGGGGCAGCAGAGCGGAAGTGCGGTATATCTTGCCTACAGCGGTATTTTCATTTCGGCAATAGTGTTCCCCTGGTTGGCCTACCTGGCTGTGGCAAGGGAAGGGACCCTATTTACAATTGCTTCAAACTCGGTAAACAGCACCTTCGGCCAGATTTTTGGCGGCCTCACAGTTATGGTTCTAGGCCCCCTGTTTGCCATACCGAGAATGAGCGCAGCTTCCTGGGATGCAATCTGCCAGATAATTGGTATTGAGCAATCCCCGTTCTTTGCCGTGGGGTTTTTTACCCTTGTTTATTACCTGGTAGCCTTCTGGTTTTTATACCGGCGTAGCGAAGTTATAGATAAAATTGCAAAATACCTGCTGCCGGTGCTGTTGATTACCATAGCAGCGGTGGTGACCAGGAGCCTGGTAGCGCCACTTGCCGAAAGAGTCCCGCCTTTTTACGCGGAACACCCCTTTACCTATGGGTTTTTAAATGGATACCAGACCATGGATCTTCCTGCCGCCCTGATGTTTGCAACCCTGGTGATTGCCGGGCTAAATGAGGGGCACGGACTGAAAGGAAAGGTGCTTAACCGCAGCCTGGTTATTACAGCTGGAATAGGATTTCTTCTGCTTGGAACCAGCCACTTTACCCAGATGCTGGTTGGCGCTTCAACAGGCGAACTTTTCACAGATGTATCTTATGCCCGTTTATATGCCACCATCATTCTTGAACTATGGGGGCCTGTAGGCGGTGCTGTGTTTAACGTAGCGCTTTTATTTGCTGCGCTGACTTCGGCAGTTGGGCTGGGCGGAGGGACTGCAGCTTATTTTGAAGAAGCCTCGGGCGGCAGATTGCCCTATCGACTATGTACAGCAGTAACACTTCTCATGGGCGGAATGGTAAGCCTAGTCGGTTTGGATGAAATTATCAGGTTAACTGCACCCATACTGGATATGGTTTATCCTCCGGCTATTGTTATTGTGCTGTTTATAGTTATAGCCCCGCAGTTAAAGGGAGCCAGGGCCGGGGCTTCACTGGCGTCCTTTGGTTGGGGAATTTTCGAAGGGATTAATGGCTATGCCTTGATTTTTGGGGCTGGTCCCGGGCTTTTGATAATCCGTAATCTTTTCCCCGGAGCCGAAGCCGGTTTCGGCTGGATACCGGTAACTATAATTGGCGCTGTAGTAGGCCATTTTTTCTTGATGAAAGGTAATACAAAGACGACTGATAAGGATTATTTAGAAAAAAGCTCTTAATAATTACTGTTGTATTATAGTATGGTTTAATTAGCAATTATGCATATCTTGTTAACTTTCGCTGCCCTGAACTCTGCTTAGCTCAATTACTTCACTTTTTATTTCACAAAAATTTATCACTCCAATATAGCTGCTAAAACTAAAGAATATTTGTGTCAAGCAACTCCAATTATATAATGCAAAACCCTGCCATGATAAGCTAGATATTAAGTATTTTAAGAGACATAATTTGTGAATTTCTGAAATGTTGGAATGTTGTCAAGCATATAGTGTTGTGTTATAATTCAGGCTATAAAGAAATCTTAATCGACTTTGTGTCATG
>SLQM01000014.1 GCA_007131435.1 Syntrophomonadaceae bacterium | reverse complement strand
TTCTCCACATATTTTTTTTTTTTTTTTTTGAGTTACAAGCACTTCCCTGTGTTTACTGCCTTCGAATTGTCCGACAATACCACGTCTTTCAAGATCATCAATGAGCCTTGCAGCTCTTGTATAACCGATTCTAAAGCGCCTTTGTAAAAGAGAAATAGACGCCTGCCCGGTTCGTACGACCAGGTCAACAGCTTCGGCAAAAAGAGCATCAGTCTCTTCCTCTTCTTTTTCATCGTTACTCTCCAAGAATGCATTTGTTAGTTCATACTCTACCTGTCCCTGTGATTTAATGAAATCGGTTATTTTCTTAACTTCAATTTCGCTTATATATGCACCTTGAACCCTGAATGGCTTTACTGCGCCAACAGGGTAAAAAAGCATATCGCCTCTCCCAAGCAGTTTTTCTGCACCGGACATGTCGAGAATTGTCCTGGAATCAAACTGCGAAGAAACAGTAAATGCAACTCTTGAGGTAATATTTGCCTTAATAATTCCAGTTAACACATCAACAGACGGTCGCTGTGTCGCTACCACAAGATGAATTCCAGCGGCTCGCGACATTTGAGCTAACCGGGCAATTGAGTCTTCTACCTCCCCAGGCGATACAAGCATTAAATCAGCTAACTCGTCAATTAAAACAACTATGAAAGGAAGTTTTTCCAATTCACTGTTTTCCTGGGCCTTTTCGTTATAGGTAGATATATCACGCACTTCCAATTCAGCAAATAAATCGTAACGGCGGCCCATTTCACGAACCATATTCCTTAGTGCCAGCGCTGCTTTTCGGGGATCTGTAAGCACCGGCATCAGGAGATGCGGGATACCATTATACACACTCAACTCCACTACTTTTGGATCGACCATTAAAAATCTAACTTTTTCCGGCCCAGCCTTATACAAAATACTTGTTATTATTGTATTAAGACAAACACTTTTTCCTGCACCGGTAGAACCAGCTATTAAAAGGTGTGGCATTTTTGAAAGGTCAGCTATAACAGGGTCGCCGGTAATATCCTTACCCAAACCTATTGTCAGAACCGAAGAGCTGCTGCTGTAGGCTGTTTCTTCAATCACCTCACGCAGCTTAACGAGATCTATAACCTTGTTTGGCACTTCTATGCCCAGAGCCGCTTTGCCAGGAATAGGAGCTTCGATTCTGACCAGTGGAGCTGCCAGGTTGAGAGCAAGATCATCTGAAAGAGATATGATTTTACTAACTTTCACACCTGCTTCAGGTTGAACTTCAAACCTCGTAACTGTTGGTCCTGACTGAACATGAATTACTTTTGCCCTAACCCCGAAACTTAATAATGTGGTTTCAAGTAATTTTGCCCTTTCCTTAGTACTTTTATGATGTTGGCCTTCCAACTCCTTTTGTGGCAGTGATAGTAAATCCAGTGATGGGAACAGGTAATCTTCGCTAAAAGTCATGCTCTCCTGTTCCATCATTTTCCGTTCACTACCCCCTGTTTTATTGCTTTCAGGGTCTGTAACAATAACAGCACTCTCTTTGCTGTAATCTTTGCTGCTGGTATGAAAACTTTCCAGTTCAGGTGATTCATCTTCATTTCCTTCAGTATAATTAAGTTCATCGAGGTCAGCTTTTGTATCAATTTCTTCTTCTTCAAAACCCAGTTTTTCAACCTCTAACCGCAATCTTTTCTTTTCCTGCATATTTCCGATACCTTCATAAAAGAACATATATGTTTTTTTAAATACATTCAACATACCGCTAAAAAAGCTGCTGAATAATATCATGATTTGCTTTGAGGCATTTACAAGTAATTTATAATAACTTTTAAGGGAAATATTCAGGATTAAAACTGCTGAAATGATAAAAAAGGCAATCAGGATAATTCTACTTCCTATCGGCCCAAGAATATAAATAAACGATGCTGCAATCAGGGCGCCTATTAAGCCACCACCTTCTAAATTTAAACCCAGGGCGATGCTTTCTCTAAATACTGATTCAGAAGGGCTAAGGGAAATAAGGGTAGTTAATATAGTTAAATGCATCCAGGTAATCAGCGTCAACAATACAAGAAGCGATCCTGCTAAACGGCTTGTTACAACTGATTTTTTACTTGGTATAATCATGCGAAATCCGTAAAAGCTAATTATTAAAGGTATTACCACTGCTGCATTCCCGGCCAGCATGCGCAAAAACCGGTTGACCAGGTGGCCTGCCCCGCCAGTCTGCTCTGTATAAAACAACCCAACAAAGCAAAAAAGGGCCAGTGTGAGCAGCAGTATGCCTTTAACCTGGTAACGCATCTCTTTATTTAAGCCTTTTTTACGTCTTCTTCCCAATTTTGATCACCCATTTTTAAGCATACTCATTATAAAACATATGTTCTTTATTGTAAAGGAGAGCTTTTATTCCGGGCCGTAAAGCACAGGCACGGCTTTTTCTTCTATTGTAAAATGCATGTAATCTCCTCTTAGTATTTCTCCTTCGAGGTGCATTGGCCGTAGATCGCTCATTTTAATTTTAACTTCCTTTGTTCGAAACATTTTTGATTCCTTAAGATGTTTTAGTTTTCCTTTAAAAACCTTTGGGAAATGATAAAGCATTAACGGTTTTTTGATTTCATCAAGTATGCACACATCAAATAATCCGTCATCTTGTATTGCATCTGGCAGGATTTTCATTCCACCGCCATAAGCCTGGCCTATTCCTACTGCTACCAGGGTAGGCTTGCATGTAAATAAGCCATCCCCCAGGTCTATTTCCATTTCTATAGTCTTATAGGATATGAGCATTTCCAGTACTGCATATATGTACGCTGAAACCCCTTTAAATGGCTTAACTCCCCTATTAACTCTCTCAGCGACAGCCGCATCAAAACCGATACCGACAGAGTTTATAAAATACCGATCCATTACCTTTCCTAAATCTATAAGTTTTATGTTAGCATCCAGGAGAACCTGGCATACAGGCTCTATTGCGCTGGGCATTTTAACAGCAGTTGCAAAGTCATTTCCTTTTCCCCCGGGAACCACTGCCAGAATAGCTTCTGTACCAACAATGCCATTTAAGACTTCGTTTAATGTTCCGTCTCCTCCTACTGCAACTACAATATCATAACCGTCTTTAGCTGCATTCCTGGCTGCTTCAATCGCATCTTGTGGCCCCTGCGTTTCATATATATCAAAATCTTTACCGGATTTTTTCATGAACGCTATTAGCCCTGGCATAAGAGAGTAAGCTTTTCCTCCACCGGCAATTGGGTTGACTATAAACTTATAGCTGCTCAAGGGCACACTTCCTTTCTCTAATGCATATTTACTACTCTATAAACTACCCATGCATTACATATGATATATTCATTATGATTATTGTCAGGTTAAATTGAATCAAGCCGTTATACTTAATGGAGATAAAGGCCGGCCTTTTTAAATATGTACTACTTTGTAAATATCTCTTCTAAAATTATTAATTAAATTTTTAAAGGTCTAATTCATCTTAAGCCGGTTTATTTATTCATCTTCATACGAAACATCAATGACAATTGGCATTATCATCGGCCGTCTACCGGTGTGTTCATAGAAAAAAGAGGATGCCGCATCTCTTACCTTAGCTTTAACCTTATTCCATTCCTGGAGTTGGTCACTATTTATTTTATCAATTATTTTAGAAAGCGATTCTTTTGCCTTCTCCAGAAGATCCACTGATTCGCGAACATAAACAAATCCACGAGTTATTATTTCCGGCCCAGCTAAAACAACTCCATTATCCTGATCGACCGCGAGAACCACTATTACAATTCCATCTTCTGAAAGCATCTGGCGATCTCTAATAACAACCTCACCAACATCTCCTACACCAAAGCCATCTACCAATACCCTTCCTGCAGAAACAGATCCTGCCTGCCTTCCTTTACCGTTGCTAAACTCCATTACATTACCTGGTTTAACCAGGAATACATTATCCTCTTTCATCCCCAGTTTTTGGGCTATTTGAGAGCAGTAAGCCTGCTGGCGGTATTCTCCGTGAACAGGGACTAAATAATCGGGCTGCAGCAGGTTGATCATCAATTTTATTTCTTCTTCACTTGCATGGCCGGAAACATGGACACCGGAAATAGGCCGGTATATAACATCAGCTTTCAGCTGAAACAAGTTGTTTACAGTTCTTGAAACTAGTTTTTCGTTGCCCGGAATCGGAGTTGCCGCAATAATAACCGTGTCTCCGGGGAAAATCTCCACCTGCCTGTGTTCAGATTTTGAAATCCTGGTTAATGCCGACATAGGCTCACCCTGGCTGCCGGTAGTGATCACTGCCATTTTTTCATTTGGTATATCTTTAATCTTATCCACATCCACTATAATATTATCCGGAATTCTTAGATATCCCAGTTCAGTAGATATTTCAACTGAGTTAACTATACTGCGGCCAACTATACCTATTTTACGGTTATAGCGGACTGCCGCATCAACAACTTGCTGAATGCGGTGAATATTTGAAGCAAATGTGGCTAAAATAATCCGGCTTCGTGAAAGCCTGAATATTTCATTGATTGATTCGCCCACTTCTTTTTCTGACAATGTATAACCAGGTCTATCCGCATTTGTTGAGTCCAGCAAGGCTGCAATTACTCCACGTCGCCCTAATTCTGCCAGTTTATAATAATCAGTTATTTTACCGTCTACGGGGGTTTGATCAAATTTAAAGTCACTTGTATATACTACAATCCCTTCAGGTGTTATTACAGCAACTCCAACAGAATCGGGGATGCTGTGGTTAGTCCGGAAAAACTCCAGTTTAAAACTATCTGACAATATAAGATCCTGCTCGGGATTAATCTCTCTCGTCTCAACATTCGCCCCTGGGTGTTCCATAAACTTTGCCTGTACAAGGCCAAGTGTAAGCCTTGTTCCGTATATTGGGGCATCAATATCTTCCATGATATATGGTAGTGCCCCAATATGATCTTCATGGCCGTGTGTTAGAATAATTCCCAGGATATTCAGCTTCTGTTCCAGTAAGTATGATATATCAGGAATCACAATATCAATCCCCAACATAGACTCGTCAGGGAATTTTAGCCCCGCATCCATTACTATGCATTCGTTGCCGTATTTCAAAACAAACATATTCTTACCTATTTCACCAACTCCGCCGAGTGGAATTAGCTCTAATGACTTCTTCTTTTTCTTATTTGACAATATATACCTCCATTAACCGGTATGCCCAAACCCGCCAGCGTTTCTTTCAGTAGGCGGCAGTTCATCAACTTCTTTAATAGTTGCCTTTAAGACTGGCGATAATACCATCTGGGCTATCCTGTCATTACGTTTAATAATGAATTTTCCCCGTCCCAGGTTTATGATTATGATTTTGATTTCACCACGGTAATCGGAATCAATTGTTCCGGGGGAATTTAATATTCCAATATTATGTTTAAGGGCCAAACCGCTACGCGGCCTGATCTGAAGCTCATAACCATCAGGAACTGCAGCAAATATTCCTGTGGGTACAAGAGCTACTTCACCAGGCGAAACAACTGCCTCAGCATCCACAGCTGCATGTAAATCCATACCTGCTGAACCATTTGTCATGTAACAGGGAAGCTGAATATCTTTAGCCCATTCAGCTCGCTTGACTGGTAGCACTATATTTTGCACAGACACATTCAACCTCCCCGGCAATTGACAACTTCTTCGATCCTAATATGCTGAAACTATTTTTTTCTATCACTTATTACGGTTTCTTGGCCCGCCCCTATTGCTCCTGTCTGAAAAACCTTCAGGTTTCTCCAACAGCGCTTTCCTGGATAAATTAATTCGACCCTTATCATCAATATCAAGTACTTTAACTTCTATCTCGTCCCCAAGATTTACGACATCCTCAGTTTTATTGACCCGTGCATGATCAAGGTGGGATATATGCAGCAACCCTTCTTTCCCTGGTAAAACTTCTACAAAAGCACCATAACGTTCAACCCTTTTAACAATGCCCTTATAAATTTCACCGGGTTCAACCTCTTTTACCAGGGCTTCGATCATTTCCTGGGCTTTCTTTCCACCTTCAGGATCAACTGCGGCAATAAAGATTCTACCATCAGGTTCAATGTCAATCCCCGCTCCTGTTTCGGCAATAATCTTATTAATCATCCTACCGCCCGGGCCAATAACATCCCGAATTTTATCAATATCAATTTGCATCCTCAGCATTCGCGGTGCGTTAGGTGACAATTCAGCACGGGGTTTTTCAATGGTTTGGTTCATAATGTTTAAAATGTACTTGTAGCCTTCATCTGCATGTTGAAGCGCTTCTTCAAGTATGTCACCTGAAAGCCCCTGGATTTTTATGTCCATCTGAATAGCGGTTATGCCTTTTTCAGTCCCAGCCACTTTAAAATCCATGTCGCCCAGGAAATCTTCCAGGCCCTGGATATCAGATAATACTACAACTTTATCATCTTCCTTGATTAATCCCATGGCTATACCTGCCACAGGGGCCCTGAGCGGTATCCCTGTATCCATCATCGCTAGCGAGCCTGCACATACGCTGGCCATTGAGGTTGATCCATTTGATTCAAGCACTTCTGAAACCAGGCGTATTGTATAAGGGAATTCGTCTTCTGATGGGACAACTGGTTCAAGCGCTTTTTCCGCCAGCGCACCGTGTCCTATTTCACGCCTGCCAGGTCCTCGCATGAAACCTGCTTCACCCACGCTGTAAGGAGGAAAATTATAATGGTGCATGAATCTTTTAGATTCTTCAAGTCCAAGACCATCAAGCATTTGCATATCTCTTAATGCAGATAAAGTACAAATATTCAAAACCTGGGTTTGGCCCCGTGTAAATATTGCTGAACCATGTGTTCTTGGCAAAGATGATATTTCACAGGTTATAGGCCTGATTTCTCGCGGGCTACGGCCATCAGCCCTCACACCTTCTCCAATTATTTTATTGCGCATTGTTTCTTTCAGAGCATCCTCATAAACTTTTACGATCGCTTTCTCATCTTCTGGATATCTCTCAATGTACCGCTCTATAATATCCCTCTTTATCGAAGATAGTTTATCCTCTCTCTCTTTTTTATCAGCTATACCAAGCGCTTTAGATACTTCCTCCCGGGCAGAAGGCTCAACATCCCGGACTATTTCTTCAGGGAGCTCTTCTAAAACAACCTCCATTTTTTCTATTCCAGCTTCTGAGATCATTTCTTCCTGAAGGCTCACTAGTTCCTTGATAACTGCATGTCCTTCCTCTATACAGCTCAAAACATCCTCTTTGCTTATTTCCTGCGCGCCTGCCTCTACCATCATGACAGCATCTTTTGTACCTGCCAGCATAAGATGAAGCTCACTTTTCTGAGCTTGCTCCTGGCTTGGGTTTACAACCGGCTTACCATCCACCAGGCCAACTATTACAGCGCCTACCGGCCCATTAAAAGGTATTTTAGATATTGAAAGTGCTGCAGAAGC
>SLQM01000213.1 GCA_007131435.1 Syntrophomonadaceae bacterium | reverse complement strand
TAAGCGCTCCGGGGAAAAAATGGAATACCCTGAAATTAAAAGAGGTCATGAGTATAAAAAATCAATTGATTTGTTGAATAAACATATCACAATTAATAGCAAAGCAATAACAGAATGGCGTTCAAAAGAGCTGTTGGAATTGTATGGTATTCCTACAACCAGGGAGGGCCTTGCAAAAAATGAAGAAGATGCGCTACATATAGCAGATAAACTTGGTTACCCTGTTGCCCTAAAGATAATGTCGCCCCAGCTGCTGCATAAAAGCGATCTATGTGGGGTAATATTAAATATTGAATCAAGAGAAGAGCTGAAAAAGGCTTACCAAAAAATTATTAAAAATATAGAATCTACCAGCCCTGAAGCTTTTATCGAGGGAGTCTTGGTCCAGGAAATGCTCGGAAAAGGATTGGAAGTTATAATCGGTGTTAAAAATGATCCCATCTTTGGCCCTGCAGTTGTTTTCGGACTTGGCGGTGTATTCGTTGAGGTCCTGCAGGATGCGGCAACCAGGGTGGCCCCATTACGAAAAGAAGATGCCGTTTCTATGATCAATGAGATTAAAGGCAGGGCACTTCTTAAAGGTTACCGGGGCATGCCGCCTGCAGATGTTGATGCCCTGGTGGATATATTAATGAAAGTTTCGCGGCTGGCAGTTGAGCTCGAAGGAACGATAGAAGAAATTGACATTAACCCCCTAATCCTATTTGAAAAAGGAAAGGGTGCTGTTGCCGCAGACGCATTGATTATAAAGAGTTGAAGAAAGGTCATTATATAAACCCTATAGAATATATGTTATAATATTACAGGGTGATTTTGTTGCCAAAACTAAAAATTAAAATCGCAGATTATATCTTGGTTGGAGCAATCCTGGTTTGGGGTTTTGTTGGATTTTGGTTTAATATTCAACAGGCCAGCGCTTCCGGCCAAAAATATGCTGCAATATATGTTCAGAATCAAATGCAAGCCGAGCTCTCACTATCGACTGAAGATCGTTATGAATATAGTTTTACTTTTGGAGAAAATGGAGAGCATACTGCCCTGTTAGAGGTTGAAGAAGGGCGGATTAGAATGATGCCCCTTGACGGTGATATCTGTCCGAAGCATATATGTTCTCATACCGGGTGGATTGAATATTCTTATGAAAGCATAGTCTGCCTCCCAAACCAGATTATGATCGTATTCACAGATAGAACAGCAGGCAGTGGTGAAGAAGGACTGGATGGAGTTACATTTTAATTAGATTTATAAAGCATGTCAGGTTACGACTACCCTTTGGCCCGGCTGCCGAATCGGCAGCGTTTTCGTGTTGACAAAGAAAATAAAGGTCTATATAATTACTTTAGTTTTTTTGGGGTGTCTATGATGCAGATTTATTTACCTGAAATTCGTTCGCAAAGTGGCGAAGCAGTCGATTACTCGTTTAAGTACAATCTTGAAGACTGTTATACCGATTTCCCGGAAGGCGGGATTCTTGAGCTGCAGGTAAGTGTTACGGCCAGCGGCTCCAACCTGATAGTAAGCGGAGCTTTAAAAGCGTCTGTTGGAATGAATTGCGCAAGATGTTTGCAGAAGTTTGAGCATAAGTTCGAAACCAGCTTTACCGAATCATTTAGTTTGGTTGAGCCGATAGAAAATGATTATTCCCGGGAAGATTTATCCGCCGAAACAGCAAACAGGCTTATAGTCAGTGGCGACTATCTATATCTTGAGGAATATATAAGACAGCTAATTATTCTGGCCCAGGATTATAGTCCGCTCTGTAAACAAGAATGCAGGGGTTTATGTGCCGGTTGTGGTATCGATTTAAATGAAGCAGCCTGTAACTGTAAAGAAGAAAGCAGTAGTATTGATATAAGAATGATTAAGCTGAAAGAATTTAAAAAATAGAAGCATGCCAGACAAGGAGGCGTTACAGTGGCTGTACCTAAGCGAAGAACATCAAAGTCAAAGCGGGATATGCGGCGATCACAAAACAAGCTTTCAGTTCCCCGCCTGACTGCCTGCCCGCAGTGCAATGAATTAAAACCTACACACAGGGTATGTTTAAATTGCGGTTATTACAAAGAGCGGGAAGTAGTTAAGGTTAATTAGCAAACAGGAACATTGCGCCCCTTATGCCTTGGTATATAAGGGGCGTCTTGTATTTAATTTGCCTGTTGAAAGAGGAAGTGATCAGCTTGGTAAAAGTGGCAGTCGATGCCATGGGTGGAGATTATGCTCCGACAGAAATAGTCAACGGCGCTTTATCTGCACTCTCCTACTTGGAAGACCTTCATCTAATCCTGGTTGGAAAGCAGGGCGAGTTAGAAAAATCCTTAGAAAACAAGACTTATCCACAAGAGCGTGTAGAAATTTGCCATGCTGACGAAGTGATCGGCTGTGATGATGATCCGGGCTTATCGATCAGAAATAAAAAAGGATCATCAATGGTAAAGGCACTGCAATTGGTTCGGTCTGGTGATGCAGATGCTGCTTTAAGTGCTGGAAATACGGGTGCGCTTATGGCCGGTGGTTTGCTGTTTTTAGGCAGAATGAGTGGTATCAGCCGGCCTGCCCTGCTTACACCGATGCCCAGTTTTAGCGGAAAACCGGTATTATTCCTTGACGTTGGGGCAAATATGGATGCCCGCCCCGAGCAGCTTTTACAATATGCTCATATGGGGCGTATTTATGCCCAGCAAATATTAGGCTACAATGAACCACGCCTGGCGTTGCTAAACGTAGGAAGTGAAGAAAAAAAAGGCAATAGCCAGGTAAAAAAGGCTTATGCCCTTTTTAATGAACACCTGGCTGGATTTAATGGAAATGTTGAAGGAACTGAAGTTTTTTTCAATGCTGCTGATGTAGTTATCTGTGATGGTTTTGTAGGCAATATATTTTTAAAAACATCAGAAGGACTTTCCAGGGCAATTTTAAGTTTTTTCAGGCAAGAGATTCCCGGAAGTATAAGATATAAATTGGGGGCCTTGCTTTTACAACCGGTTTTTCTGAAGTTAAGGGAAAAAATTGATACGTCCGGTTATGGTGGCGCTCCACTACTTGGTGTAAACGGGCTTTGTATTAAATGTCATGGCTCTTCAAAGGCAAAGTCGATCGAGCAGGCTTTGCTTAAACAGGCATATCCCTTTGTCAAAAAACGGGTAACTTATCAGCTGCAAAAAGCCCTGAAAGAGCTGGCAGATGAAATCGGGGAGGTACAATAGTTTTGGCTGGTTGTATCAACGCGGTTATTACGGGTTCAGGAGCTGCCTTGCCAGGCAGGATAATGACCAATAGCGACTTGGAAAAGATGGTTGACACGAGCGACAATTGGATTACCTCCCGTACAGGCATCCGGGAAAGAAGAATTCTTGAAGATGGATATTCCAGCGTTGATCTTACCGAAAAGGCAGCTTATGAGGCTTTAGATATGGCTGGTTTAAAGGCTGAAGAACTTGATATGATTATAGCTGCAACTGTGACCCCTGATCACCCAACACCGTCAACTTCATGTTTATTACAGGCCAGGCTTGGTGCAAATAAAGCAGCGGCAATGGACCTTTCAGCAGGTTGCACAGGTTTTATATATGCTTTAATCGTTGGGCACCAGTTTATAGCTTGCGGTACTTATAAAAATATACTGGTCATAGGTGTTGAAGTACTCTCCAGGTTTACAGATTGGGAAGATAGAAGCACCTGTGTGCTATTTGGCGATGGGGCAGGAGCTGTTGTTTTGCAGCCTGCTAAAGGTGACAACGGGATAATTAACTTCAGCCTTCATTCCGATGGCAGGGGGGCAGATCTTTTAAAGATACCAGCTGGTGGCAGCATGATGCCTGCAAGCCAGGAATCTATACACAACAGGATGCATTATATAAAAATGAATGGTAATGAAATATTTAAATTTGCTGCCAGGGTAGTTGAAGATACATTAAACAGTATGATGCTTAAGGTAGGTATTACTGCCGATGAACTTGATTATCTCTTTTTGCACCAGGCTAACCTGAGGATCATTGATTATATTAGAAAGCGGCTTAAAATGCCCGAGGAAAAAGTTCCGGTAAATATTGATCGCTATGGTAATATGTCATCAGCAACAATACCTATAGCCCTGCATGAATTTGTTGTAAAAGGGTATTTAAAAAAAGGAGATCTTTTAGCCATGGTCGCTTTTGGAGCGGGGCTAACCTGGGGCGGTATTTTGATAAGATGGTAACAAGAGAACAGGAGCCTTTAAAGTGAAGACTGCATTTCTTTTTCCCGGGCAGGGAGCGCAGTACGTAGGTATGGGTTTTGATTTCGCGGAATGCTTTCCCGAAGCAAAAAATGTTTTCAAGCAAGCTGAAAATGCTTTAGATTCAGCCTTTGTTGACATAATTTTTAATGGTCCCGAAGAAAAACTAAAGCTAACCCGGTACACACAACCGGCAATCCTAACTGCAAGCCATGCAATTTATACGGTTTTGCAAAAATCAGGAATAAGCCCTGATGCTGTTGCAGGCTTAAGCCTGGGTGAGTATACAGCCCTTGTTGCAGCAGGATCAATATCATTTGAAGATGCTCTTCCGCTTGTTCAAAAACGTGGCATTTTTATGCAGGACGCGGTAGCTCCAGGTGAGGGGACAATGGTTGCAATTATGGGTTTATCGCAATACAAAGTTGAAGAGATATGTTCAACTGCTGCTGAAATTGGCACTGTTTCACCGGCTAACTATAATTGCCCCGGGCAAATAGTTATTTCCGGAAATATGGAAGCAGTTCACAGGGCGATTGATTTAGCTGGAAAAGCGGGGGCAAAAAAGATAACCGAATTAAAAGTAAGCGCTCCATTTCACTGTTCCCTGCTAAAACCTGTGGAAGAAAAGCTTGAAGACGAATTGCGGAAAATAAAAATTAATAAGCCAGTGATGCCAATTATTTTCAATGTATCTGCTGCTTATGCCGATCAACCTGATATGATAAAAGATAACCTGGTGAGGCAGGTTAGCAACCCAATTTTATGGGAGCAGTCAATAAAGAAATTAATTGACAGCGGTATTAAGCGCTTTATCAGCCTTGGCCCCGGTAATTCCCTGGCCCGGTTGATGAAAAGGATCGCGCCACAATTAAAAACCATTTCTATTGAAAAGCCAGAGGACTTGGAAAAAGTCAATAATTAAAAGTTTTGCGGGGTGAGTAGATGGATTTAACTGGAAAATGCGCTATTGTGACAGGGGCTTCAAGGGGCATTGGCAGGTCCTGTGCCCTATCACTGGCCGGAGCAGGCGCTTCCGTGGTTGTTAATTACAGCCAAAATAAAGCGGCGGCTGAGGAAGTGAAAAAAACCATAGAAGAATCCGGTGGCTCTGCTGTGATATTTAAGGCGGATGTTAGCCTCTATAATGAGTGTGAAGGGTTAATTAAATGCGCTATTGATCATTTTAAAAGAATTGATATACTTATTAATAATGCCGGAGTAACCCGTGATAACCTGCTGGCCAGGATGAAAGTGGAAGAATGGCAGGAAGTAATAGATGTTAATCTTAACGGTGTCTATAATTGCTGTAAAGCGGTTTTAAGACCGCTGCTGAAACAAAAAAGCGGGGGAAGAATTATTAATGTTGCTTCTGTAGCAGGGCTTCATGGAAATATTGGACAGGCTAATTATGCTGCGGCAAAAGGTGGGATAATTGCTTTCACCAAAACCATGGCTAAGGAACTTGGTTCCAGAAATATAACTGTAAATGCTGTTGCCCCCGGTTTTATAGAAACTGAAATGACTGATGAACTCTCAACTGCAGTAAGAGAAAAAATCATGGAACGGGTTGCATTAAAGCGGTTTGGCAAGCCCGACGATGTTGCAGAAGTAGTTACATTTCTTGCATCATCGGCTAATTATGTTACGGGCCAGGTAATTGCAGTAGATGGAAACCTATCAATGTAATATGGCTATATACTATTAATAATATTGGGAGGAGGTGAATCGGTGAGCATCGAGAGCAAAGTTAAAAATATTATATCTGAACAGCTGGAAGTCTCAATTGATAAATTATCCCCGGATACAACTTTTGAAGATATTGATGCTGATTCCTTAGATATCGTAGAATTGGTTATGGCCCTTGAAGAAGAGTTTGACATGGAAATATCTGACCAGGAAATCGAGAACATTAAATCAGTGGGTGATGTAATTAAGTATATTGAATCGAAAGTATAAACCTACTTGAGGTGAAAATGTGCAAAGAGTTGTTATAACCGGCATTGGTATTGTTTCACCAACAGGTTTTGATAAGCATGAGTTTTGGAGCAACCTGGTAAATGGAAAAAGTGGTATAACTGCTGTTGAAAACTTTGATGTCAGCAGGTATCCCTGCAAAATAGCAGGAGAAATAAAGAGCTTTGATCCCACTCTTTTCATGGAAAAAAAAGAAGCCAAGAGGGTGGATCGTTTTACTCACTTTGGTGTCGCTGCTGCCCTTAAAGCCTGGGAAGATGCCGGTTTAAGGGATACTGCCGTTGACAGGGAAAATGTTGGTGTCCTTGTCGGTTCCGGTATTGGTGGTATCCAGACAATTGAAGAACAGCTCAGGGTTTTGGATCAAAAGGGGCCGCGCAGAGTTAGCCCCTTCCTTGTTCCAGCCTTGATAGCCAATATGGCATCTGGTTATATATCCATGCTTCTTGAGTTGCGTGGGCCAAATACAACTGTAGTAACAGCTTGCGCAACCTCCACGCATGCTATTGGCGATGCCTGGCACATTATAAAACGCGGAGATGCTGAAATAATGCTTGCCGGTGGCGCCGAGGCCACTATAAGCGACCTGGCTTTTTCTGGTTTTTCTTCTGCCAGGGCGTTATCAACTCGTAATGATCAGCCTGAAAAAGCTTCACGCCCCTTTGACCTTAAACGCGATGGATTTGTAATGGGTGAAGGCGCAGGGGTTTTGGTTTTAGAAAGCCTTGGCCATGCACAGGCCAGGGGAGCCGAAATATATGGCGAGCTAATCGGTTATGGTATGTCTGGTGATGCATATCATATGACAGCACCCGACCCTGAAGGAAGGGGAGCATACCTTAGCATGCAAAGAGCTATAAAAAGCGCAGGAATTAAGCCTGATGATATTGACTATATAAATGCTCACGGGACTTCTACAGAATTTAACGATAAGATCGAAACAGTGGCTATTAAAAAACTGTTTGAGAATCATGCCTATACGGTACCTATAAGTTCTACGAAATCAATGACGGGCCATTTATTAGGAGCTGCCGGGGCGGTTGAAATGATTGCAACCCTGCTTATTATTAAACACCAGGTTATTCATCCTACTATTAATTATGAATTTCCCGATCCTGATTGCGATCTTGATTATGTGCCGAATAAAGCACGCCCGGCAGAGGTTGATATTGCCCTATCTAACTCATTTGGTTTTGGCGGAACCAATGCTACCCTGATTGTAAAAAAGTACCTGCCTTAGCAGTGAATGAGGGTTAATAATGAATTGGACTGATAGAGTATATTCTTTTTTGAGCCTGATAGGATGGGATATCAATAAT
>SLQM01000080.1 GCA_007131435.1 Syntrophomonadaceae bacterium | reverse complement strand
CGGTTCTCTCGGGTCGAGGTAAAAGCGAAACAACTTTGCCAGGGCAGCCGGGCCGGGATAACCATCAACCTCGCTAATAACCGGGCAAGCGCTCCAGCACAGCGCGCAGAGGATACAATTTGTATATTTTTCCATCTCCCTGCTTTCATCTTTTCCTACGAGGTATTCTTTTTCAGGATGAACATTTTCTACTTTTAGAACCGGCTCCAGTTTTCTGTACTCTTCGAAAAAAGGATCCCAATCGACAATCAAATCCCTGATAACCGGCAGTTTTGGAATAGGTTCGAGAAGAATACCTCCCTCAGGCTGGCCCTTTTTAGTGTCCAGTGAAACCTGGTCGCTGTTTTTTTGTTCAGTAATCCTTGCTACTGGGGTTTTACAGGCAAGCACCGGTCTTCCATTGGCCAAAACTGCACAACTTCCACAAATTGCACCGCGGCAGGAATAACGAAAGGCAAGACTTTGGTCAATATTTTCCTGGATCAGGAAGAGCAGATCCAGCACTGTCATAGAACTTGTTATTTCAACTTCATAATCATCATATCTTTCACCTTTGCCCCTGTGAATTCGTGCGATCATCAGTCATTGCCCTCCTTCACGGGATATTGCCCTAATTTCACAGGGGAATAAGCTAATGATCGCTCCTGCCCAGTACCAGCCTTGATGATTGTATGCTTAAGATACTTATCGTCGCTGCGGTCCGGGTAATCAGTCCTGAAATGGGAACCCCTGCTTTCCTTCCTTTTAATGGCTGAAAGAGCTACTGTTTCGGCAATATCGAGCATATAACCGAGTTCCAGAATCCTGACCAGGGCTTGATTAAAAGATTTTCCACTGCCCTTTACGGCAACCTGCTTAAACCTCTGCTTAAGTCTATTTATACCCTGCAACCCGTGATTCATGCTATTTTCATCCCTGAAAATTCCATACCGGTCAAACATGGTTTTTTTCATATCTCTCATCAGGGGGGCAAAGTCTTCACCTTTACTATTTAATAAATCCTGAATCCTGTTGTTTTCTCGGAGAATAATATTTTTTACAACAGATATATCTGCGCCATTTTTTCCATTACTGGCCTTGGCGCCTGCTCTTTTACCAAATACCAAAGTATCTAAAAGTGAATTACCGCCAAGGCGGTTAGCGCCATGAACTGAAATACAGGCGCACTCACCCGCTGCGTACAGCCCGTTTATGCCTGTTTCTCCATCCAGGCCAACATCTATCCCGCCCATTGAATAATGCTGTCCCGGTTGTACCGGGATAGGAACTTCCACGGGATCAAGATTAGCAAAATCCATCGCTATTTGCCTGATACCCGGCAGGCGTTCATTGATCTTGTCAGCTCCCAGGTGCCTTAGATCGAGGTGAACGTATCCACCATCAAAACCGCGCCCCGCAGCTATTTCCCTCATAATAGAGCGAGCGACAATATCCCTCGGGGCTAATTCCATTGCCTTTGGGGCATACCTGTCCATAAAGCGTTCGCCTTCTGCGTTAACAAGGTATGCACCCTCACCCCTGGCTCCTTCACTGATTAGAATATTTGAACCATAGAGTGTAGTGGGGTGAAACTGGACAAACTCCATATCTTTCATTTGTGCCCCGGCATTAAGCGCCAGGGCCATACCATCACCGGTGTTGATCAGGGAGTTTGTAGAATGATCATAAATCATCCCGTAACCGCCGGTAGCAAGGATTAGCGACTGGGAGACAAAACCGTTCAATTCTCCGGAATGAATGTCAAGGGCAATGCAGCCATGGCATCTCTTTTCATCTACAACCAGGGAGGTTACAAAATACTCATTGTAAAATGTAATACCCCTGGAGTTGGCCTGTTCAAAAAGGGTGTTCAACAGGTTATGCCCTGTTCTGTCCGCAGCATAACAGGTCCTGGGTACCCCTGCTCCCCCGAAAGGCCTCTGGGCTATCCTGCCTTCTTCATCTCTTGAAAACACGGTTCCCCAGTGTTCAAGTTCCAAAACTATTTTGGGCGCTTCCCTACAAAGCACCTCGACCGCATCCTGGTCAGCAAGGTAAACCGAACCCTTGATGGTATCAAAAGCATGCTTCTCCCAGGTATCATCTTTAGCCTCAGGAGAATTGCCAAGCGCCGCATTAATCCCTCCCTGGGCTGCAACCGAATGAGAACGAAGGGGATATACCTTAGATACCAGGGCTACGTCTGCACTACAGTCACAGGCTTCTACTGCAGCCCTGAGACCTGCCAATCCCCCACCGATGATAATAACATCATGCTGGATAATATCATTTTCACTCATCAGAAAATCCCTCTATCGGTAAGAATAATATATATTAAGAAAGTTCGCCGCTTGGGATTGACATCCTTTATACATTATATCCTTTAATTGTTATTATATGTATGTTATAATATGGTAAGGCGTAGCAGGGAGGTTAAGGATGATGCAAAAGATTATACCGCATTTGTGGTTTGATAATGAGGCGGAAGAAGCTGCAGATTTCTATGTTTCCATATTTAACAACTCAAGGAAGATGGAAGTAGAATACCATAATAAGGCAAGCGCTGAAGTATCCGGAAAGTCCGAAGGTAGCGTTCTTGGTGTTGAATATGAAATTGAAAATTTCCGTTTCTACAATATAAATGGAGGATCTTTCTTTAAAATAAATCCTGTAATATCATTTTTCGTTAAATGCCAATCTGAAGCAGAAATTGATTCACTCTGGAACAAATTAGCAGAGGGCGGAAAAGCATTAATGCCACTTGACAAGTATCCGTTCAATGATAAATATGGTTGGGTTGAGGATAAATTTGGGGTGTCGTGGCAGTTAATGCTCTGCAGTGATTGCAAGCAAAAAATCGTGCCTTCATTAATGTTTGTCGGTGAAGAAAGCGGAAAGGCAGAAGAAGCAATTAATTACTATACATCTGTTTTCAAAGACTCGAAAATTGATGAAATCTCCAGGTACGGGCAGGGTATGGAACCTAATAAAAGTGAAGATCTAAATTACGCAGCCTTCACACTGGCTGGACAAGAGTTCGCAGCTATGGACAGCGCATTGGATCATCAATTCAAATTCAATGAAGGGGTTTCACTACTCATTAGTACAGGTTCCCAGGAGGAGACCGATTATTACTGGAATAAGCTTTCCGCAGTTCCGGAATCAGGACAGTGCGGCTGGCTTAAGGACAAGTTCGGTGTCTTCTGGCAGGTTGTGCCTGAAGTCCTTAATAAATATTTAAGGGATCCGGACTCAGAAAAATCAGGAAGGGTAATGAAAGCATTTCTGAAAATGAAGAAGATCAACATTGCAGAATTAGAATCTGCATATGAAGGCAAGAATATAAGTCATTCTGCCTCGAAGTAATGAAGTTCATAGTGATTGGGTTTCTGAATTTGAGGACAAAGCAAGGGTAACTATTCAGGCTGCAAGTCTTGAATGCAAAAGGCTTGCAGCCTGCATGGTGTAAAGGTAACTTTGAAGAAGCTTACATTAACCGCTCTGTGGGTTTTTTTTAAACATATGAAAAGCGGTAACCCTTTTTGTCTGCCTTTTATCAACGACTTCATAGCCGAAGCGTTCATAAATATTTACGTTTTTTTCATCTCCGGTAACTAAATATATGCCTGAAATAGTATTTATCCCAAAATGCTGATCATGGACATGTTTTAGCAGTTGGGTCCCTATTCCCTTGCCCTGGAATGGAGGATCGACGGCTACCGCTTCAAGGGTACAGTAATTTTTCGGCAAACTTTTAGGAGGCTTTATTGCCGCAAATAGGGCACGAGCTGATTTTATTACCGGTGGAAACAGCCTCAACAGCCGGGGCAGGCTTTTGAAGAGTAAGCCGGCTACTTTAAGTACACTTTTCTTGGAATAGGGGGTGGACAGTGCAGCAAAGCCTACAATCCTGCCTTCCTCAGTAGCAGTGTAAATAGGATCGCCTGAATCAAGATGAATCTTATATATTATTCTAATTCCTGCTTTATAGGCATTCTTTAAATTCGGATCAGACAGGTTTAACCATGAAGAAGTCAAAGCCTCATCTTTAAATGCAGTAAGCATTAAATCGACTGCTTCATCAATTCGGCCCGGCGAAATATTCTCAATTTTAATCATAATATAGAACCTTTTAACGGCTTTAAATTAAGTAACTTCCTTTTAGTATAAAACTTAATCGATATATGCCGCTGACCAGATTAATTTCTGGCTTTTATTTTTTGGACTTCTCATTGTCATCTCAATAATATGGTTCCTGATTAAGCGCAGACGGGAAGCTTCCAGCACTGAGTAAAGTTAAACTAAAGCTATGGACTGTATTACTGTTGCCGTCCATAGCTGTTATTTCAAGACGGCTCTCTTTCCAGCAGGAGGATAACATCACCGCCGGCATCCTGCATGAAAAGCAGACCACCTTCCAGTTCAACCTGCATTACCTTATCAAGAGCCAGCGTAAAGCCTTCTTCAGTTTCCATCACATTTTCTTCATCACAGTACATCTGGGTCATAATTGGCGGATCAATACTCATCTCACTGCCAGACTGAGTATATTCAGCCGAATAAACATTGCAGGGTGCCTCACCGCCGATTACTCCATCTGCAAAGTGAGCAGTTATCATTATACCTTCAGGCACAGGATTTCCATTAATTTCTATCACAATCCAACTTGTACCATCCAGGTCTGGATCTGGTTCAGTAGCAACTTCACAAGATGCTAAAAAAGCCAGAGCAATTAGCAGCGAAAATAATATAATAAACCTGTTTTTCATTTTATTACCTCCTTTATCAAGCCCCATCCTTTGCAAACGCCTGCTTTAGATCATCAGAAGAATGTATAAGCTTACAACTATAGTAAGGAAAGAGATGCTCAGAAAGCTATTAGTAATGTCCCCATTTTTTATCTATAATCTTCAGGACGGATATCTTTACAGCAGTCTGCTTGTAAGTGTCAACAGTTTAAAAAATTTATCCTGCGAGGCGCCGCAAAAAGGACATTTGGATGGGTAGTGTTCAACCATGTTAAAACCGCATACTGTACATACATACTGCTCAACCATATTAAAACAGTTCCTTTACAGTTTAATGTTCAGAAGCAGCTATAGACAATAAAAAATGGGTAGAATCCATATATCTTTTATAAGAATAAATAGGATAGAACAAATGGGCTGTGGTAACTTATATCTTACTTTCCTCCCTCGCTTGTGCAAAAATATGTTTTTCCAAGATCGTATTCATTGTAAACTTCACATTCCGGGCACTTGCAGCCTTTCTCTTCCACTATGCACTGGCTTTTATGATAGGCACAAAACATAGTTTCCGCATGCAGTTTTTCATTATCCAGGGGATCTATTAACAGGAGAATATTACCGGGCATAGCCATCATTTTACAGGTAAAGGTATAGCTGGGACACCCTTTACACAAGCATTTTAGTAAGTTTTCTTTAGTTTTTTTCACTTTCATCACTAATTCACCTCCAAACTTTGATAGTGGGCCTTACTTTGCAATACTTCACTATTAACCATATCACATTATTTATTCCATTGCCAAAAAGTGGTGTTTACTTCCGAATTCCATTCTATGCTGACTGGGTACTAGATCTGGCCTCCCTTCAAAACCTACTTCATTGAAGGCGCCCCTGCGGGCAGGTTTTTATGATTTGGTGTAGAAACAGTTTCACATAAACCAAGATCTTGAAATAATAATTTTTAAAATGACCTGACCTAATAATAAAAAAAGCTGCCAGGGGGTACTATCCCGGTGAAACAGAAAACTGTATCCAGAACTTACCGGCTAAAGCAGATCCCGGAACTTGAAAACCTCGAAATCGAAGTAGCAGTTCACGGCGATATTTTAAGATGCAAAATCAAGGGAAAGATCTCCCCCTTACTTAGATTAATAATCAACCGTTTCTTTTCATCTCACTCTTCTCTTGGCAAACTGGCCAGTATTGATGGCAGTAATATCTACTCGCTCTACTTTCCCCCTATCCCCAGCCCGGCCCATGAGCGACTCTTCGAATCGTTCATATCCACCCATGTCTTTAAAAGACCGAAACCAATGGCCGCCACCATCGGCGTCACAAACCAGTGCCAGTATAGGTGCGAGCACTGCAGCGCAGCCGGCCGCAGCGCGAAACAACCGGATATGACTACAGAAGAAATTAAGCGGGCCATTAATCAATGCTTGGATCTCGGGGTTAGCAATATTACCTTTACCGGTGGGGAACCGCTCCTACGCCAGGACCTAAACACTTTGATTGCATCTGTACCGCCTGAAAAAGCGGTTACCCAGGTTTTCACCAATGCTGCGGCCCTTACACTTGGGAGAATTGCTGAAATGAGTAAGGCAGGAGTCTACGGCTTACAGGTAAGCCTGGATTCACCAGAACCTGCAGAGCATGATCGCCTGCGTGGCTCAGCAGGAGCCTTCAGAGCAGTGGAAAAAGGGGTTACCCAGGCGCGCCAGGCTGGTCTTCTGGTCGGAGTTTCAACTTACACTACCCGCAGCCGGGTGTGGGAAGATCACTTTCTAAGTCGTATGGCTAATCTTGTTGCAGGCTGGGGTGCCCAGGAGCTGACTGTCTTCGATGCCATCGAAACCGGCCGCCTGGAGGGCAGAAAAGATCTCATGCTCGACCGCCTGTCCCGCTGGAAGCTCCTTCAGCAAATGGGATCCGTTAACCGACACTTCCGGGGGAAAATGAGAATTGTCACTCAGAGCTGGACAAACAGCGGCCGGGGTTTTTCAAGGCTCATCGGCTGCCTGGCCGGACATTTTCAACTCCATATAACTGCCATGGGTGAATTTACCCCCTGTGATTTTACACCCCTGTCTTTCGGAAACATTCGGGAATCATCGGTCCAGGAATTATGGCAGAGGCTGCTTTCCCACCCGGCTTATCGCCGACGCAGCCAGCACTGCCGAATGCAGGATCCGAAATTTCGCAGAAAATATATCGAGACTATTCCGGAAGATACATCAACTCCCTACACGCTCTAAAATAAGGCAGGAAAATTATAATCAAATCACATTTTTTGGTGATCATGGTTATTAAGGCGCTATATTTATTTAAGCAGTTTATACATTACATGAGCATCAACTAACCCTAACCGGCTGTGCCGGAATGATTTTGGCAGCGTACCGATAATCTCAAACCCCTTTTTCTTCCAAAGATGGACAGCATTTTCATTTGTTGAGACTACAAGGTTATACTGCATAGCTAAAAATCCCATGGAAACAGCCTGGTCAAGAGAATGATCACACATCAGGGAAGCCAACCCCTTGTTCCTGGCATTTTCAGCAACAATATAACCACAGTTACACACATGGGCTCCCAGAGCCGGTTGGTTCGGCTTAATATAATAAGTCCCCAGTATATTGTCATGCGAATCAACTGCTACAAAAGTTGCTGCCGGAGTTGCTATCCATACGTTGTAAGCTTCTTCAGCAGTTATATCAGGAGAAAATGCATAGGTTTCACCGGCACGAAAAACTGGCTCAATATTCTTCCATGTCTCGGTCCAGTCTTGCTCTTGAAATTCGCGTATTGTAATCAATATTTCACCTGCTTTACTTATT
>SLQM01000172.1 GCA_007131435.1 Syntrophomonadaceae bacterium | reverse complement strand
TCCGACGGCTTCGCTCCTTCATCCACCATCTGCTGGGTTAACTCGCCCGCTTTCGCAGCATTACACTCAATAATGGCTCCTGCTAAAGTTTCAAAATCTGCCACTTAAAACAACTCCTTTCAATTAATATCTATTTAGTGGCCTTCAAAAAAAAAGACCATGCTCCCGTCTAACTATGTTAACAAGCTTTATCTACTTGAAGATTATACCACAAATATATTCTGGTAGATAAGTATAATCACCCAATATTTAAAGGATTTTTGTAAATTTAAGCGAAAAGATTAGGGGATTAAGATTAAATTTAGCTGAGGTGTTAAGGGGTGAAGGCGAATAATGGACATTGATAATAACACAAAAAAGATTTTAACCTTACCTGTTGAAGTTACAGAAAACCAGAAATTATTGTTAAGCGGAAACGAAAAACTATCCCTGCCCCAAATTACCCCCGCCGGGGGAATAACCTCTATTAATATTTTACACTTAGAGCAAAATGGCCTGCTTGAATTTGAAGGCTGTGAAAAAGAGACTCTGCTTGAACCGCTGATCAGCATTGATGAAGAAGCGGTAGCGCTTGGTGAAAAGATGCAGTGGAAATTTGCATTTGACTGGCTGCCTTCATTCAACAAGAAAGATGAAAAAGGCTTAAACCTGGAAGGTGAAATCGTCATCCCACCGGGTTTTAAAGGCTTCTATTACCGGCTTAGGGTACATAATGAAAGCAGCGAAGAAAAAAATGTTAAGATAGGTTGGCAGGGCTGCTGGAAAAGCTTGAACTACATTGTATTCAACCGCCGTGAAATTGAAGGCAAACGGGCTATTTTTTTCAACAACTGGACGGGAAGCCTTGTGTTAGAAGCTCGCAGCGGGCTGCCTTTGGTCGCATTAGCAATGACAGTTGAACCGGAAGCAGAATGGCATTACGATGAAAAAAGCGGTAAATTCTGCGCATTTAAAGAGCTGGAGCTGAAAGCAAATGATACTTTTGAAATTAAACTATATGGCGCCGTAAACCTGGAAGCCGATGGGGCTGCTACAACAACCGTTGACCTACGCCGGCACGGTGTTAAGGCCCTTAAGGAATTTGCCGAAACATGGTTGGATTCCCGCAGGGTTAAAGACGAAGATACGGCCCTTTCTTCGCTCCTGAACAGGAACCTATTTTTCAACTACTTTTTTGCTTTGGGCAGATCGCTTGACAGTGAAGAGCTTGTACCTGTTACTTCCCGCAGCCCCCGCTATTATGTGAGCGCTGCCTTCTGGGGGCGTGACACCCTGCTGTGGAGTTTCCCGGCAGTAATGATGGCCGATCAGTTTACAGCCCGTGAACTTTTACTAACTGTTTTTAAGAGATATATTAAGAATGCTGCAGACCACGCCCTTTATATTAAAGGCACTACCCTTTACCCGGGGTTTGAACTTGACCAGCTGGCTGCTTACTTCCGGGCCCTGGAGCACTATACAAAAACCAGCACCGATTTCAGCCTTTTGGAAGAGCTGACAATCCTGGAAGGTCTAGAAGCACTGGTTGAGAAAGCGCTGGCGCAGTTTGACCCGGACACCGGACTTTACAGCACTTTTCTCGATCCATCGGACGACCCTGTATCATACCCTTACCTTACCTATAATAATGTACTGTTGCAGAGGGCTTTTAGCTACCTGGCCTACCTGCAGGCAGAAATGCTGTGGCATCATAAGAATGACTTTGCCATACTTGCGGCTGAGCTGCAGCAGGCAATTTATGAGCACTGCACGGTAAAAGGCCCCTACGGGACAATATTTGCCTGGGCAGTAAACGGCAGGGGCAAATTCTCGCTCTATGACAACCCACCGGGCAGTCTGCAGTTGATGGCCCATTACGGCTTTTGTGCTTACGATGACACAATATTTCTGAATACTGTCCGCTGGATTCGCTCCAATAATAATAAGTATTACCACCAGGGCTGCAGCTTTGAAGAAGCAGGTTCACTGCATGCCGGTAACCCATGGCCCCTCTCCGCCTGCAGTGATCTTCTATCCTGCAACGTTGGAGCAGTTGATTTTTTCAGCAGGGCAGAAATGGACAACGGGTTTTTCTGCGAAACTATCGATCCAGAAACCGGTAAGCTTACCACAGGCGCCGCCTTTGCATCAGGAGCCGGTTTTTTGGCTTATGCTTTAAAAAATATGCGTTCCGTAGGTTATTGCTACAGGCAGGAACAGGCTCAACCGCCTGAAGGAGATGAATAATAATGAGCGAGCTTAAGCAGCTGCCCCTGTGGGGCAAAATAATTTACGGTTCAGGATCGGGCGGTTTCAGCCTGATTGACAGGGTTCTAATTACCTGGCTATTCTATTATTACATTACCAGTCCACTTGAAGGGGTAGACGCCCTGATGCCCCCCTTCGCCTTCGGCATTATCATGTTTCTAGGCCGGGCTGTAGATGCAGTAGCAGACCCGGTAATTGCCCGCTGGTCGGACAATCACCAGGGCAAGCTGGGCCGCCGCATGCCCTTCATGCTATTCAGCGGAATAGCTTACGCTGCCGTTTTTGTGCTCCTTTTTTATCCGCCAGTGGCCCAAACATCAGCGCTGAACAGTGCCTACCTGGCAGTAATGCTGGGCTTGTATTTTACCCTTTTTACAGCTTATGTCTGCCCTTACCTCGCCCTGCTGCCCGAGTTAGCCCGCAGCAACAGGGACAGGGTTGACCTGGCAACTTTCCGGGCAATTTTTATGCTCCTGGGGGTGGGTATCGCCCTGATCGGCTCAGGAATTCTGATCGGTATTTTTAGTTTTCACGGTATGGTCTGGATCATGGCCGTGCTTGGCCTTGTATTGCTTTACCTGCCGCTGTTTATTAAAGAGCGCGATTATGCTGAAGCAAAGCCGGCCACCCTGGGGTTGATGGAAGCTATAGGCACAACTTTTAAAAACCGCGCTTTTGTGATCTACCTGGTCGGCAATGTTACATTCTGGCTGGGATTCAATATAGTGACATTGAACCTGCCGCTGTATGTGACTGTTCTGTTGAAGGGAACTGAAGACGATACTGCCATTTATTTCGGGCTTGCTTTCGTAGTGGCCCTGCTTTTCTTCCCTGTTGTTAATATGCAGTCGAAAAAAGTTGGACTGAAAGCGGTAATGATGTTTGCCCTTGTTGCTTTTTTAGTTCTGCTTCCTTTCTTTTTCTTCCTCGGTCAACCCATGCTCGGGTTAACACCCGAGATCTTCGGCTATATCCTGATGGGCCTGGCCGGGCTGCCGCTGGCCGTGATATTTATTGTGCCCGATGCAATCGTGGCCGCCGTATCCGACCTGGAGCAGAAGCTGTCCGGACAAAGGCGGGAGGCGATGTATTTCGGAGCCCAGGGTTTCATATTAAAACTGGCGATGGGGCTGTCTACTTTAATTACCGGCGCCTTGCTGCAGCTTTTCGGAAGCACTGCCGCTCAGCCGCTGGGCATTCAGCTGACCGGCCCGGTATCAGCATTTTTTATATTAATCGGGGTAATAGTCTTTTCCCGGTATCCTGAAAAGGAAGTACGTTCTTACGAGCAGTAAAATTTATTATAATTCTTGTAGATGAAAGGGTGTTTTACCGTGCAGGAAAATCCTGCCCTGGAAAGGGCAAAAAAATATTTAGACCAATTCGAGCTGGACCTGGAACCAAAAGAACATAAAGAGACAACAAAAACCGTAGCAGAAGCAGCGGCAGCAATCGGGGTGGAGGAAGGGCAAATTGCAAAAACCATTCTTTTTCGCGCCGGGACCAGCTATGGCCTCTTTGTTGCTGCCGGAGATATAACAATTGACAACAAAAAAGTTAAGTCCCTGCTGGGCGGGGGCAAGGTAAGGATTGCCAGGCCCGAGGAAGTAGAGAACATAACCGGTTACAAAGTGGGCGGTGTGTGCCCCTTTGATATAGATGTAGAGATTCCGATATTTCTCGACAGTTCTATGGGCCGCTTTGACAAGGTATTCAGCGCTGCCGGTTCAAGCTATTCATACCTGCCGATCACCCTGCAGGAGCTTGAGCTTGTAACCGGGGGTAATATCGTTGATATGAAAAAAGGCTAGCAGTCCTGTGGAAGAAATTCAATCCTGCCTGTAAAGGGCTGGGAAGTAGCGGCTGTAAAGGGCCTGGTTTGTATCGCGCCAGGGGTGGTTCTGGCGCAGCTCTTGCAGCGCATCAAGATCGAGTTCTGCCACGGTTATTGCTTCATCGCTATCTGTATTCACTTCAGCTAATACTCCATCCTGCTGAGGGGTTAATTCAAGGGGGGCAAAAATTCCTGCCCGCCCGCTGAATACAAGGCCGGCCAGGGTACCTACGAGAGCTCCCTTGACGCCGTAAAGCAGGCTTTCCTGCACCCGTGGCCAGATACCGCGCAGTGCCAGCCAGTAGTTATACTCCTGCATATCGGCGATGGGCAGCAGGGCTATTTCGGCGCCTTTATGCTCCAGGATACGGAAAGTCTCAAAGTAAGTGGCATCCATGCAGACCGGCAGCGCCAGGTTTCCGATTGCCGTTTCATAAATGGAAAACGAACTGCCCCGCTTTAAATCCCATTTTGCCTCATCTATAAAAAGGTGAACTTTATCCTGGCTGCCGATTAACTGTCCACCCGGCCCATAAAGAAAGGAGCGGTTGAACAACCCTCCATTATAAGCAAGCGGGTAACTACCAGCCATGATATAAATGCCGTAAGCTTTTGCCAGCCTGGAAAAGGTTATATCAACCAAGGGCTGTACAGCCGGGCTCATGTATTTAAAAACATCGACCAGACTGTTCTCATCTTCAGATCCTTTTTTGCTCCCATTATTAGGTGAACCAGCCGCCTTTTTCCTGTACCCTTCTTCAATTTTCTCAAACCCGGGCAGCATCCCCAAAAGCGGCAGGCTGTTGTATTCCGGGAAAACCGCCAGCCTTGCCTGCCGGTCAACTGCTTTTCTTACCTGCCGGTGCATTTCATCGGCAAAGTGCAGGGGGCTTTTCAACAATTTTAGTTTTAACTGCAGGGCAGCAACCCTGATCTTACGCCGGCCATCCTGAAGGGGAACCTTCCTTTCGCCGGGAAGGGATTTATCGAGATGGGCGGCAACACGGGAAGGGCGGCACTTCCAGACCATGTAACGCCTGTATATTTTCTCGATAAAACCATCTAATGCCATAGTTAAGATTCCTCCCTGTACAACTCGCTGTAGGCTTGCCAATTCAGCAGCTTTAACAGGGGATATTTCCTGATCAGTTCCCTGCGTGCCGCTTCATCAAGCTCAGCGGTTACCTCAGCTGTATGAGGATAGCCGCGCTGCAAGTAGCCACTTTTTCCCGGGGTTATTTCACAGGGGCCGATCACTGCCGGGGCAGCGCCAAATCTTTCACCCGCCAGGTTACCGCTCAACTGGGCTTCAACAGCCCAGAACTGGTTCTGCTGCACCTGGGACCACATTCCGGCTACCTGGCGCCAGCAGTTGAGCCCTTCAGACAGGGCACCGCAATGTAGAACAATATCTGCACCCTGCAGTCCCAGGATCCTTCCTGTTTCGGGATGGAGGGCATCGCTGTCAACAATAATCCCAACTTTATATGGAGGCAAGTCAAAAAGCGGAAGTTCTTCTCCCCTGCTCAAACCGATGCTGAGCTGAAACGGGGTCAGGTGTGTCTGCCTCTGGCGCAGGCAGGGTTCACCCTGCGGGTTGAAGCAGTAAACTGTATGGTAGAGTAAATCCTTTTCTCGTTCAATTACGGTGCCGGCTGCCAGGTAAATGTCCATTTCCCGGGCTATTTTCTCATGCAGCTCAAGATAAGTGTCATTCCAGGTTAAGTGGCGGTCAATATAGTCTTTGAAGGTTTTTTGAAAACTTTCCGCAGGCGGTATGGCTCCTGTTGAAACTCCAAGCAGTAAAGCGCTATATGCAGGAAGGACAGCCAGGCCGGTCCCGCTTTTTTTCAACAGGCCGGTTAGCTCAGCCCGGTATTTTTCCTGGCTGCTTAAATCGAGTGAAGCCATTGTAAGGGCAGTTACCTGCATTCAATATCCCCTTCTTCAGTCCATTTTCGCAATTCGCTCTGCAAGGGCGGCAGCCATTTTCCCCGTCCCGGTATCGCCTCCCAGGTCAGCCGTAAGATACTTTCCTTCTTCGTAGTGCCCGTAAAGCGCTTTTTCAATACGTTCAGCAGCGCTGCTATAGCCGAGGTGGCGAAGCATGAATACGGCGGAAAGAATCATTGCCGTGGGGTTAGCCAGATCTTTTCCTGCAATATCAGGAGCGCTGCCGTGAACCGGCTCAAACAGGGATACTTCTTCCCCGATGTTAATACCGGGTGTTAAACCGAGGCCTCCTATTAAACCTGCGCAGAGGTCGGATAAAATATCGCCGTAAAGGTTGGGAGCAACCAGCAGGTCGAACTGGTGAGGGTTCAAGACCAGCTGCATGGCTGCATTGTCGACAATAACATCGTTAAATTCTACCTGGGGATAGTCTTTTGCCACCCGGCGGGTTGATTCAAGGAAAAGGCCGTCACTTAGCTTTAAAATGTTAGCTTTGTGCACGGCAGTAACTTTTTTCCGCCCGTTTTGGATGGCATAATCAAAGGCAAAGCGGGCAATTCTTTCAGAGGCCCGGCGGGTGATTATTTTGATACTTTCAGCTGCATCTTCACCAACCATATGCTCAACACCGGAATATAGATCTTCCGTATTTTCGCGGACTATGACCAGGTCTAAATCATTAAAAGGTGTATTGACCCCTGGAAGGCTTTTCACAGGGCGCAGGTTGGCAAAAAGTTTGAGTTCCTGGCGCAGGGTAACATTAACAGAGCGAAATCCTGACCCAACAGGCGTGGTCAGGGGGCCTTTCAGGCCGATACCGTTCTTTTTGAGCGACTGAAGCACTGCACCTGGAAGGGGGGTGCCATGTTCGGCTATCGCTTCCTGGCCTGCTTCAACCGTTTCCCAGTTTATTTTAACCCCTGCCGCTTCGATTACTTCAAGGGTCGCATCTGTTATTTCCGGTCCGATACCATCTCCCCGGATCAAGGTTACCATGCCTGTTTTCATCTTCAGCCTTCCTTTCCCTATGCATAATTATACATGACCGGAAATTTTCTGCCAGAAACGGTCAACCTGCTCTGCGGTTTCAACCATCGTCCCGCTGTTATCTATAACAGTATGGGCATGTTTCCTTTTCTCTTCTATTGGCATCTGTGTTCTGATGCGCATCTGCGCTTCCGCTTTGGTTAACCCGTCACGCTGCTGCAGGCGGGCAAGTTGGACTTCACGCGGTACATATACAAGCAGTATGTGATCAACCAGTTTCTGCATGCCTGCCTCAATCAGCAGGGGGATATCGTATACCACTATGGCTTTTGGATCCTGTTTTTTAATTTCCCCTGAAAGAGATAAGATACGCGATCCAACCCGGGGATGGATAATGCTATTGAGCTTTTCCAACATCAACCGGTCTTTAAAGACCATGCTGCCCAGTTTCTCCCGGTCAATACTCCTATCGGAAAGCAGTATTGACGGGCCAAGCCAGTTAACAATCTCTTTCCATGCCGGTTGCCCTGGTTCCACCGCTTCGCGGGCCAACTTATCAGCATCGAGTA